>DXBS01000039.1 GCA_019116405.1 Candidatus Gallimonas intestinigallinarum
CGCCTGCGGGAAGCCTGCTGTTTGCCATTGCTTTCTCCCAAAATTACATTCACTTTCAGAATAATTATACCATTTTCGGCGCGGAAAAGTCAAATAAAAAAGGATAGTTTGTATAAGGGCGGCAAAAAAGCTGTCTGTTTTGCGAAATAGCACGAATATATGCAGCATGGAGCGCCATATCCCCTCTTTGCGGGCGGCTTATCCCCTTTTTCGCAAAGGAAAACGGTTCCGAATGTTCGGAACCGTTTTGGTGGGAAGAGGTGGATTTGAACCACCGAAGTCGAAGACGTCAGATTTACAGTCTGATCCATTTGGCCGCTCTGGAATCTTCCCATCTATGAAATTGGCTGTATCTGTCGGTGGAGCCGGTGACCGGAATTGAACCAGCAACCGGCTGATTACAAATCAGCTGCTCTGCCGATTGAGCTACACCGGCAAGGGTGGTGCCTTGGGGCGGAATCGAACCACCGACAGACGGATTTTCAGTCCGTTGCTCTACCATCTGAGCTACCAAGGCAGGTTGCCTTTTTCAAGGCTTGAGCCTCATTCCCATGAGGCTCAGAAGAAGTGTGGCGACCCAAAACGGGCTCGAACCGTCGACCTCCAGCGTGACAGGCTGGCGCTCTAACCAACTGAGCTATTGGGCCATGTAGCGGCAATGCCGCCTCGGATTGCGGGCGTTCGTCCGTGACCGGTGAATGGTGGGCCTTCACGGATTCGAACCGCGGACCAATCGGTTATGAGCCGACAGCTCTGACCACTGAGCTAAAGGCCCGCTTGGGGATGCCGCAACCGCAATGCTTGACTATCATATTACAAACCAAGGGAAAAGTCAAGTATTTTTTCCGCATTTTTTACAACTTTTTTTCACGGTCAAAAAAATTTTTTACGGGCGGCGTCCGACATTTTTCGCCCGCATTTTTCAAAAGCTGACAAATCAGGCGTGCAGCCCGCCGTTATAATAATTGCAATCGCAACTTACGGAGGTCTACGCATGAAGACGCAGTCTGCGCGCAGGGGAGACAGTCTCTATATTTACCTCACGGGCGAGCTGGATGAATCTACGGTGTCCCGTGCGCGGGAGGAGGCAGACGATCTGATCGATGACAGCGCAGGGTGTTCGCGGGCGGTGTTTAACCTCGCAGGCGTTCGCTTCATGGACTCGACGGGCATCGGCTTTCTCATCGGCCGCTACAAAAAATTGCAGAAGTACGGCATGGGAATGTATCTGGAAAATCCCAACCCCGATGCAGACAAAATACTCACATTGAGCGGCATCTATTCGCTCATGCCGAAGATTTAGAGGGGTTTTTATGAACGAAATGCACTTAAAATTTTTGTCGCGCTCGGAGAACGAGAACTTTGCCCGCAACGTCGTTGCGGCGTTTGCGCTGCCCCTCAATCCCACGCTGGACGAGCTTTCCGACGTCAAGACCGCCGTGTCGGAGGCAGTCACCAACAGCATCGTACACGGCTACCGCGCGTGCGAAGGCTGGATCACGCTCGTGTGCCGCACGGACGGGGACACCCTACATATCGAAATTTCCGACGACGGACGGGGGATCGAGGATGTGGAGCAGGCGCTCACGCCCTTTTACACGACGTTGCCGGACGAGGAGCGTTCGGGTATGGGGTTTACCATCATGCAGACGTTCATGACCACGTTCTCCGTTGTCTCTGAAGCGGGCAGGGGGACGACGGTGCGCATGAGCAAGCAATTCGGCGCAAGGGCGACGGAAGATGCTCGATGAAGGTACGACGCTCGCGCTCATCCGCCGCGCCAAGGAGGGGGACAACGAGGCAAAGGAGGCGCTGCTCGTACACAATACATCCCTCTTAAAGAGCATCCTGCGAAGATACTTGGGCAAGGGCGTGGAGTATGACGATCTGTATCAGCTCGCCTGCATGGGGTTCTTAAAGGCGATCGCAGGCTTTGACGAGAGCTTCGGCGTGCGCTTTTCTACCTACGCCGTCCCGATGATCGCTGGGGAGATCAAGCGCTTTTTGCGCGACGACGGCAGCGTCAAGGTCTCCCGCCTCATGAAGAAGGCGGCGCGCGACATGAACGCCTATATCGAGCAATGCAGCGCGGAGCGCGGCGAACAGCCCACCGTCAAAGAGCTCGCCGAGGTCTTTCATATGGACGAGGGCGAGGTCGTGTTCACGCTCGGCTCCTCCCGCATGCCCGTCTCCATCTATGAGCAGGGGGACTACAAGGACGAAAAGGGGACGACGCTCGCCGAACGGCTGCCCTCCGATGACGACCAGGACGAAATGATTGAACATATGCTGTTAAAGCAGGCGATCGAAAAACTCCCCGAGCGGGAAAAGAAGATCGTGTTTTTGCGGTACTTTAGGGATCTGACGCAGAGCGAAGTCGCGCGTCGCATCGGCGTATCGCAGGTGCAGATCTCGCGCATCGAGAGCAAGATCATGGGAAAATTCAAGGAGGAACTGAAGTAAGGACGCAGAGATGCGTCCTCTTTTGTTTTTTCGATTTTCGTCATTTGAAAAAGAAATCAACACAAAAAAGTCACTTGCGAACTTTTGGCTTGGATATGTTGACTTTCCGCATGCGATGATGATATAATTAAGAGGAAACAACCGTAAAATGAGGCAAAACATGACTTTCCGCAAGCTGCCGACGGGCGTACAGGATATTTTGCCGCGCGAATGCCGCATTCTCGGCGAGGTGCGCGAGCGCCTTTCGCGCGCCTTTGAGGCGCGCGGCTACGAGCCTGTGATCTCCGCCGCCGTCGATTATTATGATACCTATTCCAAGATCACCAACGCGCTGCCCCAGGAGCGCATGTTCAAGTTCACCGACCAGGACGGCAAGCTCCTTGTCCTGCGTCCCGATGCGACGCTCTCCATCTCCCGCATTGCTGCGACCAAACTGCCCGATCCGAACGTGCGCCTTTCCTACTTCCTCAATAAGTGGGACGCGCAGAACACGGGCGGCGTCAAGAGCCGCGAGATCATCCAGGCGGGCGTGGAGCGCTTCGGCGAGGAGGGCGCCTTCTCGGACGCGCAGACCATCGCCTTTGCCGTGGACTGCATGCGGGAAGTCGGGCTGGAAAACTGCATTGTCGAAGTGGGGCACGTCGGCTACATGAAGGGCATTTTGACGGGCTGCGGCTTAAGCGACGCCCGGGCGGAGGAGGTGCGTGCCTATATCAACGCCAAGGACGGGCTGAATGCCGAGCGTGTCCTGCGTGCGGCGGGCGCCAACGAAGAGGCGCTCTCTGCCGTGCGCGCGCTCCCGACGCTGTTCGGCGGTGCGGAGGTGTTCGACCGTGCCGAAACGCTCACCGGGAATGCACAGGCGCGCGAGGCGATCGCGTATCTGAAAAAAGTGCATCGCATCCTCACCGACATGGGCTACGAGCAGGACGTCTGCTTCGATCTGGGGACGGGCAAGAGCCTTTCCTACTATTCGGGCATCGTCTTTTCGGGGCTGGTGCAGGAAGTGGGCGCGCCCGTCCTCAGCGGCGGCAGGTACGACGGCCTTGCCGACGACTTCGGCAAGCACATTCCCGCCGTCGGCTTTGCGATCGGCCTCAAGCGCGTGCTTGTCGCGCTTGAGCGGCAGGGCAGGCTCCCGGGAAGCGAGGTGCCCGACGCGGCAGTTGCATGCGAGGAGGGCGCGGAAGGGCAGGCGGATGCGCTCGCGAAAAGCATGATCGCCGAGGGCAAGCGGGTCACGCTCGCCGCCGCGTACGGCGAGGCGGCGCTTGACAGGATCGCCGCAAAACAAAAATATCTGGTCACAAAAACGGGGGTACGTCAGCTATGATCACGTTTGCTCTGTCCAAGGGACGGCTCGCCGAGAAGGCGGGGCAGCTGCTTGCGGCGGCGGGCGTGGATACCGCCGTCCTCTCAGAAGATACGCGCAAACTCGTCCTCGAGAGTGCGGACGGGGAATATCGCTTTTTCCTCGTCAAGCCCGCAGATGTTCCCATCTACGTGGAGTCGGGCGTCGCAGACCTTGGCATCGTCGGAAAGGATACCCTCATTGAAGAGGGGCGCGATCTGTATGAGATGCTCGATCTTAAAATGGGGGAATGCCGCCTGTGCATCGCGGGCTATCCCGAGCGGCGGGACGTGCTCACCAATCCCCATCTGCGCGTCGCGACCAAGTACGTCAATACCGCGCGCCGCGTGTTTGCCGACCGCGAGGAGATCGAGATCATCCCGCTGCACGGTTCCATCGAACTTGCGCCCGTCACGGGGCTTGCGGACGTCATCTTTGACGTCGTGCAGACGGGCTCGACCTTAAAGGCAAACGGACTGGTCGTGCTGGAAGAGGTGTTTTCGGGCATCACGGCGCGGCTGGTCGTCAACAAAGTCAGTCTGAAAACCAAGGCGGCGCTTATTCTTCCCCTCATCGCGCGCCTGAAGGAGGTCCTATGAGGATATACGACAAAACTTCCTGTTCGCAGCTCTTGGAGCGCGCCTTTGCCGCGCGCGAGAAGGAACTTGCCGCGGTCAAGGAGATCTTGTCGGACGTGCGCGCGCGCGGAGACGCGGCGGTGTTCGACTATGAGAAGAAATTTGACGGAACAACGCTGACGCAGGAGAATTTTCGCGTCTCGGAAGCGGAATTTGCAGCGGCGTACGAGGCGGTCTCTCCCGAGCTTTTGGCGAGCCTGAAGAAGGCGATTCATAACATCTACGCCTATCACAGCCGCGCAGGGCGTAAGGACAGCGTCGAGACGCACGACGGCAGGACGACGGGCTATGTCGTTCGCCCCGTGAGCGCCGCGGGCATATATGCGCCCGGCGGCACCGCGCCGCTCTCCTCCTCCGTCTTGATGGGCGTCCTGCCCGCAAAGGCGGCGGGGGTGGAGCGCATCGTGCTCGCAACGCCCGCCAAAAACGGCGTCGTCGCGCCGCTGACCCTCGTCGCGGCAAAGGAGTGCGGCATCAGCGAAGTGTACAAGATGGGCGGCGCGCAGGCGATCGCCGCGCTCGCCTACGGCACGCAGTCGGTGAAAAAGGTGGACGTCATCGCGGGTCCCGGCAATATCTACGTCACGCTCGCCAAGAAGGAAGTGTACGGCGAAGTGGGCATCGATATGCTCGCGGGCCCCAGCGAGATCCTCATCATCGCGGACGAGAGCGCCAATGCGCGCTATGTCGCGGCGGACGTTTTGTCGCAGGCGGAGCACGATGTGCTCGCCCGCGCCATCCTCGTCACGCCGAGCAGATCGCTCGCCGAGGCGGTCGCAAAGGAGGTGGAATTGCAGCTTGCGCGCCTTCCGAGAAAGGAGGTCGTGCGCAAGTCCATCGATACGAGCGGCGGCATCGTCGTTGTCGACAGTCTGGAGGAGGCGTGCGCGCTTGCGAATACCGTCGCGCCCGAGCACCTCGAGATCTGCACCGAGCACCCCGAAGCGCTGCTGCCCTCGATCACGCATGCGGGTGCCGTGTTTTTGGGGCACTACACGCCCGAGCCCGTCGGGGACTACTTTGCGGGGCCCGATCACATTCTGCCGACTTCCGGCAGCGCGAAGTTCTTCCAGGTACTCAATGAGGACACGTTCACCCGCAAGATGAGCGTCATCTCCTACACCAGGGAAGCACTCTTTGCGGACGGAGAGGACATTGTGCGGCTCGCGAGGAGCGAACAGCTCGACGCGCATGCGAACGCCGTCGCCATTCGGCTGGAGGAAAAGATATGAAAGCTGCACCAATCAGAACTGCACAAATCGAACGCAAGACCAGGGAGACGGACATCGCGCTCTCGCTCAAACTGGACGGCAACGGTACGCCAAACGTCACAACGGGGGTAGGATTTTTTGACCACATGCTCGAACTGCTGACCGTGCATTCGGGCATGGATATCAATCTCTCCTGCAAGGGCGATCTGCAGGTGGACGCGCACCACACCGTCGAGGACGTGGGTATCGCGCTGGGCGACTGCATCCGTCAGGCGCTGGGCGACAAGAAGGGCATCGCGCGCTTTGCGGACAGGCTCGTCCCGATGGACGAGACCGCGGCGCAGGTCGCCGTCGACTTCAGCGGCAGATCGGCTCTCATCTTCCCCAATGAACTCTCGGGCAAGGTGGGCAACTTCGATATGGAACTGATCGAAGAGTTCCTGCGCGCCTTTGCTTCGCACGCGGGCTGTAATCTTTACGTCAGAATTCTCAGCGCGGGCAATCGCCACCACATGGCGGAGGCGATCTTCAAGGCGCTTGCGCTGTGCATCCGCGACGCCGTGCGCGTCGTCTCGGACAAGGTGCCCTCGTCCAAGGGGATGCTGGAATGATCGGCATCATCGACTACGGCATGGGCAATCTGCGCTCGGTGCAAAAGGCGATCGAATACCTCGGCGGCAGGGCGTGTATTTCCTCCGATCGGAGCGAGCTGGACGGCTGCGAAAAGCTCATCCTGCCGGGCGTCGGCAGCTTCGCGGCAGGTATGAAGAACTTAAATGATACGGGGCTTGCGCCCTACATTGTGCGCCGCACGCAGGATACGCCGCTCCTCGGCATCTGCCTCGGGATGCAGTTTTTGCTGCAGGAGAGCGAGGAGGACGGCGTCAACGCGGGGCTGGGGCTGATCGGCGGCAGAGTCGTGCGCTTTACCGAGGGCAAGATCCCGCACATCGGCTGGAACAGCGTGGAAGAGATGCGCTCGCCCCTGTTTGCGGGCATTCCCTCGGGGACGGAGTTCTACTTTGTGCACAGCTACTATGCCGATACGACGGATGAATTCACGATCGGTAAAACGGAATACTACCGCGTCTACGCCTCGGCGGTGGGCAAGGGAAGCGTCTACGGCGTGCAGTTTCACCCTGAAAAGAGCGGCGCGGCGGGTTTGCAGCTGCTGCGCAACTATATGCAGCTGTAACGAGCGGAGCAAATGACATGATCTTATATCCTGCCATCGATATTTTAGAGGGGCGCGCGGTGCGCCTGCTGCACGGCAAGCGCAGCGAGGTCACCGACTACGGCGATCCCGTGGATTGCGCCAAACGCTGGGTGGACATGGGCGCGAAAATCCTGCACGTCGTCGACCTTTCGGGCGCGTTCGGGGAAAAGAGCACCTTTCATAGGAGCCTGGAGCGCATTGCGGCGCTTGGCGTGCCCGTCCAGTCGGGCGGCGGGCTTCGCTCCATGGAGGCGATCGTCCACCGCTTCCGCATGGGCGCGGACCGCGTCGTGCTGGGGACGGTGTGCGTAGAGCAGCCCGAAGTGTTAAAGGAGGCGGCCGAGACCTTCGGCGGCAAGATCGTCGCGGGCATCGACGCCAAGGGCGGCAAACTCGCCGTCAGGGGCTGGACGGAGATTGCCGAAAAGGATGCTTTTGATTTCGGCTGCGAGGCGCGCGCGCTGGGCGTCACCGACGCGGTATTTACGGACATCGGCAGGGACGGGGCGCTCACGGGCGTCAACGTCGAAGATACCGTCAAGATGGGCGAAACGGGGCTGAACATCATCGCTTCGGGCGGCGTGAGCAGCATCTCCGATCTGCGCGCGCTCGCCGAAAAGGGCGTGTACGGCGCTATACTGGGTCGGTCCATCTATACGGGCGCGATCGATCTTGCAGCGGCGCTAAAGGAGTTTTCATGGTACGAAAGAGAATAATTCCCTGCCTGGACTTGAAGGACGGGCGCGTCGTCAAGGGGGTCAATTTCGTCGACCTCACAGACGCGGGCGACCCCGTCGAGACGGCAAAGGTATATAATGCGTTCGGCGCGGACGAGATCGTCTTTCTGGATATCACGGCGAGCTACCGCGGCGATTCGCCCATGTGGGACGTCATCTCCCGCGCGAGCGAGCAAGTCTTTCTGCCCCTCACCGTGGGCGGCGGCATGCGCACGACGGAAGATTTTAGGCGCATGCTCTCCTGCGGAGCGGACAAGATCGCGGTCAATTCGGCGGCGATCAGAACGCCTTCGCTCATCACGGACGCCGCGATGAAATTCGGGCAGCAGTGCGTCGTGCTCGCGGTGGACGCAAAGCGCAACGATGAGGGCAGGTACGACGTATACCTCAACGGCGGCAGGGTGAACACCGGGCTGGACGCGATCGATTGGATCGTCAAAGCGGTGGAGCTGGGCGCAGGCGAAGTACTGCTCACCAGCATGGACCGCGACGGCACCAAGGCAGGCTATGATATCGAACTCACCCGTCAGGCGGCGGAGGCGGTCAACGTGCCCGTCATCGCCTCGGGCGGGGCAGGCAAAATGGGGGATTTCTATGACGTCCTCACCGAAGGGAAAGCCGATGCGGCGCTGGCGGCTTCGCTCTTCCACTTCGGCATCATCAATATGCGGGATTTGAAATGCTACCTTGCAGAGCGCGGGGTCTCCGTGCGTGCGGAGGGGATATAAGGAGGATCTACAAATGCAACTGGATATGTCAACGGTCAAATTTTCATCGCATGGACTCATCTGCGCGATCGCGCAGGACCATGCGACGGGCGAAGTGCTCATGCAGGCGTATATGAACGAAGAGGCGCTTCAAAAGACGCTGGAGACAGGCTATGCGCACTATTACAGCCGCTCGAGAAAGTGCCTCTGGAAGAAGGGCGAGACGAGCGGGCACGTGCAGAAGGTCGTCTCCGCGACCTTCGACTGCGACAGGGACTGTATTCTTCTGGGCATCGAGCAGACGGGCGCGGCCTGCCATACGGGCGCGCGCAGCTGCTTCCATGATCCCGTCATCGAGACGAAAAAGGGCGGGCTCACCTTCCTTGGGGAGCTGGAGCGCGTCGTGGACGACCGGAAGGCGAACCCCGTCGAGGGCTCGTACACGGCGTACCTCTTCGGGCGCGGCATCGATAAGATCGCGCAGAAGATGGGCGAGGAGGCGGTGGAAGTCGTCATCGCTTCCAAGAACGAGGACAAAGACGAGCTGGTGCGCGAGATCGCCGACCTTACCTATCACCTCATGGTGCTCATGGAGAGCAAAGGGGTGACGCTGGAGGACGTCTGCACCGAGCTCAAGCGCAGACACAAATAAAAGGCAGGAGAAACAAAGGACTATGACAGAGGAAACAGCCGGGGCGCAGCCTTCCCTGCGCCCCGCGCTCAAAGTGGTGGACGCGACCCTTCGGGACGGAGGGCTGGTCAACGACTTCCGCTTTTCGGACGACTTCGTGCGTGCGCTCTATGCGGCGGATCTCGCCGCGGGCGTGGACTACATGGAAGTCGGCTACAAGGCGGACAGGGATATTTTTGATGAAACCAAGTTCGGCAAGTGGAAGTTCTGCCGCGATGAGGATGTCGCCGCGGTCTTGGGCGGGCGCACTTCGCGCATGAAACTTGCCTGCATGGCGGACGTCGGGCGGTGCAACTTCCGCCGCGATATCTGCGCAAAGGGCAACTCGCCCATTGATATGTATCGCATCGCAACCTACGCGGACACCATTCCCGAGGCGGTCGGGATGCTGGAGTACTGCGACAGGCTTGGCTACGAGACGACCGTCAATATCATGGCGATCTCCATGGAGCCTTATGAGACAGTCAAAAGGACGCTCGACATGCTTGGCGGCAGTCCCGCAAAGGCGATCTATCTCGTCGACAGCTACGGCGCGCTCTATCCGGACGGCGTGCGCGCGCTCGCCGAGACCTACCTGGCTGCCGGGCAGAAGTACCAAAAGGAGATCGGCATCCACGCGCACAACAATCAGAATCTGGCATTTGCCAATACGCTCACTTGTTACGCAGCGGGCGTCAACTATCTCGACGCCACCGTCAGCGGCATGGGACGGGGCGCCGGCAACTGCGCGCTCGAGCTTCTGCTCGCCTATTTGAAGGGCCGCTTTGATCTCGCGCCCGTGCTCGCCTTTCTCGAAGCGGGGCACATGCAGCGTTTAAAAGAAGCGGGCGCCATGTGGGGGTACGATCTTGCCTATCTGGTAACGGGGCTTTACAACCGTCACCCGTCCGCCGCGATCGGCTACTATAAGAACGCGCGTACGGATATTTCGGCATTTTTGCAGGAAGTTTCATCCTCGTAAACAAGAGGGCGTCAGGCTTAAAACAGCACCTGACGCCCTTTAAAAATGTGATTTTTTTGTGAAGTGGTAATTTGTGTTTCGTGAACAGTTGACTTTGTCATGATGAAATGCTAAAATATGAATATTATCAGTCAGACGTTGAAATTCCCCGCGAAGTTTGGCGTTATTTTTTTGCTTTGGATGAGATTTTTTTCAACATTGTGAAGAAATTCGCAAGCGGCGGGAAGGAGAAAGGAGGTTATTGTTCGGTGCTGAAAACATTGTCGAAATGCATTCGGGAATACAAGCTGGCGTCCATTCTCTCGCCCTTGTTCGTCACGATCGAAGTCGTTCTCGAATGCATCATTCCCTTCATCATCACGCTGCTTCTCGGCGCGATCCGCCTTGGCGAAGAGGGCATGGGACAGGTGTGGATGTGGGGCGGCGTCCTTGTGGCGATGGCGATTGCATCGCTTGCTGCCGGTGCATTGGCAGGCGCTTTTTGCGCGCGCGCTTCGGCGGGTTTTGCAAAGAACGTCAGAAAGGATATGTTTTATAATATCCAGACGTTTTCCTTTGAGAACATCGATAAGTATTCCACTCCTTCGCTTGTCACGCGTATGACGACGGATGTCTGGAATCTGCAGATGGCGTATATGATGATCGTCCGTATTGCCGTCCGCTGCCCGGTTATGATCGTTTTCGCTGCCGTCATGGCTTTTGTCATGGGCGGAAATCTTGCATGGATCTTCCTTGCGGTCATTCCCGTGCTCGTCATCGCGCTCGGGCTCATCATGCTCAAGGCGCTGCCGCTCTTCAAAAAGCTGTTCCCCAAATACGACGATATGAACGAGTCGGTGCAGGAGAACATCAAAGGCATCCGCGTTGTCAAGTCGTATGTCAGAGAGGAGCATGAAAAGGAGAAGTTCGCTCGTACTTCGGGTGCGCTCTGCAAGGAGTTCACCAAGGCGGAGCGTTTGCTTGCCTGGAACAACCCCATCATGCAGTTCTGCTTCTACGGGGTGCTGAGCGCCGTGCTCTTCATCGGGTCCTATTTCATCATCCGATCGTCGGGCAGCACCGATCCCATCCATACCGAGCAGGTCTCCCAGCTCATCGTCTACGGTATGCAGATCCTCTCGTCGCTCATGATGTTCTCCATGGTCTTTGCCATGATCGTCATGTCTATGGAGTCCGCCCGCCGTATCTGCGAGATCCTCAACGAAAAGAGCACGCTGTCCAATCCCGCGCAGCCGCTCTACGACGTGCCGGACGGCTCCGTCGACTTTGATAACGTCGCCTTCAAGTATGCGGCGAACGCCGAAAAGGACGTGCTCGAAGGGATCGACCTGCACATCAGGTCGGGCGAGACCATCGGCATCATCGGCGGCACGGGTTCTTCCAAGACCTCGCTCGTCAACCTCATCTCCCGCCTCTATGACGTATCGGAGGGGACAGTCAGGGTGGGCGGTCACGACGTCAAGGAATATGATCTGGAGACCCTGCGCAATCAGGTCGCCGTCGTGCTGCAAAAGAACGTCCTCTTCTCGGGGACCATCAAGGAGAACCTGCGCTGGGGCAACAAGGAGGCGACGGACGAACAGCTCGTCGAAGCGTGCAAGATGGCGCAGGCGGACGACTTCATTCGCTCCTTCCCCGACGGCTACGACACTTACATCGAGCAGGGCGGCACCAACGTCTCGGGCGGGCAGAAGCAGCGTCTTTGCATTGCGCGCGCCCTTTTGAAGGAGCCCAAGATCCTCATCCTGGACGACTCGACGTCGGCGGTCGATACGCATACGGACGCGCTCATCCGCAAGGGATTCCGCGAATATATCCCTTCGACCACCAAGATCATCATCGCGCAGCGCATCTCCTCGGTCGAGGATGCGGACAGGATCATCGTCCTCGACGGCGGCAGGATCAACGGCATCGGCACGCACGAGGAACTGCTCAAAAACAACCAGATCTATGCGGAAGTGTACTATTCGCAGGTCAAGGGCAGCGGCGATAAGGAGCAGGATTCCGCCAACGAAGCCGCCTTGCGCGAGAGCCTTTCCGCATCGCTCGCGGCAAGGGAAGAAGAAAAAGAAGGAGGCGAACAGCAATGAAACAGCAGCAGATGCAAAAGCGGCCGCCTCTGCAGAAGGGGATCGTCAAACGGCTCATCAAGTCTCTCTTCCACTACTATCCGCGGATGCTGACCATCGCGCTCGTGTGCATCGTCGTCAACGCGGTCATCTCCTCACTGCCCGCCTTCATTATGCTCCCGCTCTTCGACTATCTCGAAGGCGTCGCGGCAGGCACGCCCTGGGACGCGGTCTCGGGCTACGTCGCGCAGCAGATCGGCATCCTGATCGGGATGTATGCGATCTCGCTCGTCGCGGGCGCCGTGTACAACCAGCTCATGGCGATCATCACGCAGGGGTACCTGCGGAGTATGCGCGAGCAGATGTTCAACGGGATGCAGGATCTGCCCATCCGTTACTTCGATACGCACAACCACGGCGATATCATGAGTTATTATACGAACGATATCGATACGCTCCGTC
The DNA here is from genome assembly GCA_019116405.1 of Candidatus Gallimonas intestinigallinarum. Next base: position 12,507 of record DXBS01000039.1, read on the forward strand.
AGATGATCGCGCAGTCCATCCCGCAGCTCATGATCTCGGGCATCATGTGCTTCACGCTCCTGTGCTTCATGCTGTACTCGAGCCTCTATCTCACGCTCATCGTGCTCGTCGGTATCATCGCCATCGTCTTTGTCACCAAACTCGTCGGCGGCGGCGCGAGCAAGTTCTTCCTCGCCACGCAGAAGGCGGTCGCCCGCACGGAAGGCTTCGTCGAGGAGATGATGGCGGGACAGAAGGTCATCAAGGTGTTCTGCCATGAGGAGGAGGCGAAAGCCGACTTCGACAAGGTCAACGGCTATCATTTTGAAATGTCGGATAAGGCGAACCGCTACGCCAATATGCTCATGCCCATCATCGCGAACATCGGCAACGTCATGTACGTCATCGTGGCGCTTATCGGCGCGGCACTCGCCGTGAAGGGCGTATCCAACGTCGGCATCGGCGCGGCGCTCGGTGTCAAGGAGCTGCTCCTGTTCGGACCCGCGCTCATCGTCTCCTTCCTGCAGACGACCCGCCAGTTCTCCAACAATATCGGGCAGGTCTCCAATCAGATCAACTCGGTCGTGATGGGTCTTGCGGGTGCGCAGCGCATCATCAACCTGATCGACGAACAGCCCGAGACGGACGACGGCTACGTCTCCCTCGTCAATGCGACGTACGTCAACGGGCAGCTCACCGAGTGCGCCGATCGCACGGGGATGTGGGCATGGAAGCACCCGCACAAGGCGGACGGCTCCGTCACCTACACCAAGCTCGAGGGCGACGTGCGGCTCTTCAACGTCGACTTCGGCTATGTTCCCGAAAAGATCGTCCTGCACGACATCAGCCTGTACGCAAAGCCCGGGCAGAAGGTCGCCTTCGTCGGTGCGACGGGCGCGGGCAAGACGACCATCACCAATCTGCTCACCCGCTTCTACGACATTGCCGACGGCAAGATCCGCTACGACGGCATCAACATCAACAAGATCAAGAAGGGGGATCTGAGAAGGTCTCTCGGGATGGTCCTGCAGGATACCAACCTCTTTACGGGCAGCGTCATGGACAATATCCGCTACGGCAGGCTGGACGCGACGAACGAGGAGTGCATCGCGGCTGCCAAGCTGGTCGGCGCGGACGACTTCATCGCCCGCCTGCCCGAAGGGTATCAGACGATGCTCTACCAGAACGGTTCCAACCTTTCGCAGGGTCAGCGCCAGCTTTTGTCCATTGCGCGCGCGGCAGTCGCAGACCCGCCTGTCATGATCCTCGACGAGGCGACCAGCTCCATCGATACCCGCACGGAGGCGATCGTCCAGCACGGCATGGATAAGCTGATGGAGGGCAGAACGGTGTTTGTCATCGCGCACCGCCTCTCCACCGTCCGCAACTCCAACGTCATCATGGTTTTGGAGCACGGACGCATCATCGAGCGCGGCACGCACGATCAGCTCATCGAGCAAAAGGGCAAGTACTATCAGCTCTACACAGGCGCGTTCGAACTGGAATAAGCCAAGTACAAAGGAAAAAACAGCGTACCCACGGGTGCGCTGTTTTTTCCTGTCTGCATGTTATAAGAGCTGTTCCGCGATCTCTTGCGGTGACTTTGCGATCATGTCTGCGCCCGCGTTGCGAAGCTTCTCCTCGCTGCCGTAGCCGTAGAGAACGCCCATCGACCGCAGTCCGTTCGCCTTTGCGCCGAGAATGTCGTGCTTTCTGTCGCCGATCATGAGCGCGCTGTCCGCCGTGACCGCGTAGGTGCGCAGCGCATAGGCAATGACGTCCGCCTTTTCGTTGCGCGTCGTATCCAGCGTCGCGCCCGCAATGCCGTCAAACAGTTCCGCCATGCCGAAGTGCGCAGCGATGCGTTTTGCAAAAACCTCGGGCTTGGATGTGGCGATATACAGCCGATACCTATGCGCCTTCAGCGCCTCCAGCATGGGGATGACACCATCATAGACGGCATTTTCAAAGATGCCTTTCTTTGCAAAGTATTCACGGTAATAGTCCACGGCTTTCAGGGCGTCGTTGTGGGAAAAACCGCAATAATCGCAAAAGGACTGCACGAGCGGCGGACCGATAAACGCGGCGAGCGGGCGCTTGTCTTTGACCGCGATGCCGAACTTGCCGAGCGCGTAGACGATGGAATCGGTGATGCCCTCAAAGGGGTCGGTGAGCGTGCCGTCCAGATCGAAGAGGAGAGCTTGGAATTGCGTATTCATAATGCTATTATAGGCGATGCAGCGCTGCATGTCAAACAAAGCAAACGGGCAGCGGCGTCATTACGCACTTTGTTATGTCAATTATCTGACCGCGGGCGCAGGCATGATCCGTTGTCATATTCTCCGCCGCCGCCGCATACGCTATTCATGCAAAGCAATCGGGCGAGTCAGGAGGAGGCCATGAAGACATTCAGCATCTATGAGGACATCGCGACGCGGACGGGCGGCGAGATCTATATCGGCGTCGTGGGACCCGTCCGAACGGGGAAGTCCACCTTTATCAAAAAGTTCATGCAGGAACTTGTCCTGCCGCAGGTCACGGGCAGTAAGAAAAAGCGGTACACCGATGAACTGCCCCAGTCGGCGAGCGGGAAAACGGTGATGACCACCGAACCCAAGTTCGTGCCGGAGGAAGCGGCGGAGATCAAAGTCAGGGACGCCGTCGCGCGGGTGCGGCTCATCGACTGCGTCGGCTACCCCGCAGAGGGCGCGACGGGCTTTGAGGAGAACGGCATGCCCCGCCTCGTCAAGACGCCCTGGAGCGAGGAGAGCATGCCTTTCAACGAGGCGGCGGAGGACGGCACGCGGCGGGTCATCCGCGACCATTCGACCATCGGCGTGCTCGTCACGACGGACGGTAGCGTCACCGAACTTCCCCGTTCCGCCTACGAGGGGGCGGAGGAGCGCGCGCAGAGCGAATTAAAAGCGCTCGGCAAACCCTACGTCATCGTGCTTAACTGCCTCGATCCTGCAGCGGCGGAACCGCTGCGCGCCGAACTGGAGGAGAAGTACGCCGCGCCCGTGCTCGCCATCAATGTGGAAGCGGCGACGGGCGAGACGTTGAGCTCTGTCCTGGAGCGGGTGCTGTACGAGTTCCCCGTGTCCTGCGTGGACGTCGATCTCCCGGACTGGATGCGCATCCTCGACGCGGACAGCCCGATCGTCTCCGAGGTGCTGGAAGGCATCCGCAGCGTCGCGCCAAGACTGAATAAGATGAGCGACTGCGCGCTCCTGGACACGTTGTATGCAGAGAGCGACCGGCTCCTGCCGCCAAGGTCCGTCGAACTGGACGCCGCAACGGGCAGAGTGCACTGCGCGATCGACGCCAAGGAGGGCGTGTTCTATTCCGTTCTCGGCGAGCAGTGCGGCGCGCCCATCACGGACGATCTGACACTGATGAAGTTCTGCACGCAGCTCAATGCAGCCAAGCGGCTCTTTGACCGCGTCGGGCAGGCGTTTGAGGAGGCGCAGGAGACGGGCTACTCCATCGTCCCGCCCGAGGAGAGCGAAATGACGCTCGCTCAGCCGTCGCTCGTCAAGAAAAACGGAAGGACGGGAGTCAGCCTGCGCGCCGACGCGCCCAGCTATCACGTCATCCGCGTGGACGTGGCGGGGGAGGTCTCGCCCGCGCTCGGCAACGAGGAGCAGAGCGCCGCGTTTGTGCGGCAGCTCACGGCGGACATGGAGACCGATCCCGCGCGCGCCTGGGAGACAAACATGTTCGGAAAATCGCTCAAAGACCTTTTGGGCGGAGAACTCGCTGTCAAGAACCGCGCCATGAGCGAGCCGCTGCAAAAGAAGATGCGGCGCACTGTCACGCGCATCGTCAACGAGGGCAGGGGCGGCGTCATCTGTATCCTGTTATAAAAGTTGATTCGCCCCCTTTCGGCATTGCCGAAAGGGGGCGAATGCCGTCGACGTTGCAGCAATCCTGCCGACTGCGGTGAAATTTTCAAAAGGGGGATTGACAACAGGGGGTGCGCTTGGTATAATAGATACATCCTTTGACGGGAGGTCATACGCTATGGTCACCATGTTACTTGCGCCCGATGCGACCGTTTTATTGGTTACGCTTGGGATCGTCGCGGCGCTGCTTGCGGCGCTCGTCATCGCTGATTTTGTGCGCAGTGTAAAAAAGTACAAGGCGGATACCTCCGCGCCCAGAAAATCGCTCACCATCCGCTGGGTACGCCCGGAGCGGCCCGCCGCCGCGCCGGTCGAGGCGCAGCCTGTCCCGGCGGCGACTGAGGCAGAGCAGGAAGTCGCAGTAACCGTCATGCCGCCTGCGGCGCTTGCGATCAAGCCGCCCGCAGAGATGGCGGTCATGCCGTCTGCGGCGCTTGCAACGCTGCCGCACCCGGAACCCGTGCCCCTTCCAGTGGAAGCTCCCGTGCCCGTGGAAGAACCTGAGCCCGCCGAGGACCCCGTGCCGCAGGAAGTTCCCGCAGAGGAACCTGCGCCCGAAGAGGTGCCCGCAGAAGACCCCGCTCCCATGGAGGAGCCCGCACCTGTCGAGGAACCCGAAGAAACGCCCGCGCCCCGTCCCGACCCGAAGGCGGAGCACCGCGTGAGCGCCTCTGTCGCGGCGGAACTGATGGCAGACGAGGAGGCAGAGGGACAGGTCATCCGCTCGGGAAGGGTAGCGGACAAGACGCGCACGGCGATCGTCAACATCGATACACTCAGCGACTATTTTGAGGACGGCGAGTACGTCGATATCGATGCGATGAAGGCGCGTATTCCCTTCTTTGACAGGCGCGCAACGTACGTCAAGGTGCTGGCGCGCGGCTTCCTGACCAAGACGCTGGAAGTGGAGGCGGACGTCTATTCCATGGAAGCCGCCAAGATGATCCTGCTGCTGGGCGGAAAAGTTATCGTCACGATAAAAGAATAAAATTTGCGGCGCGTCCTGCTTGACGCGCCGCTTTGATTGTAGTATAATAGTTTCTGCCTGAGCGGAAAGAGCGGTCTGACCGTAAAGGAGACGAAGAGAATCATACGCACATTCGGTGCGCCGTCTCCCCATGTCCGCGCGGGCATGGGGATTTTTTGATGCAAACATTTTTGCGGTGAGCAAAAGGGGCGCATCGTACGTTATATCGTTGTAAGGCATGAGAAGGTGACAGATGGAAGAAAAGCGGCTGTGTGTGCTCTCCATCCTCGTCGGGGACAGGAAGGAGGCGGAAAAGGTCAACGGCTATCTCTCCGAGTACGGGGAATACGTCGTCGGGCGCATGGGAATACCCTATCGGGAGCGGAATGTTTCCGTTCTGTGCGTCGTGCTGGACGCGCCCTCCGCGGCGGTCAACGCCCTCACGGGCAAGATCGGAAAGCTGGAGGGCGTCACGGCAAAGGCATTGTTCAGATAAAAATTTTGGAGGAATGTATGAAAAAATTATTTATGGGAACCATGACGCTCGCCATGAGCGCGGCAACACTCGTTGCATTTGCAGCTTGTACGCCCGAGAACGACGACACGGGGGACGACGGCGCGCCCGACCCGCCCGTCTACACCGTCTACGCGCCCGACGGCGCGCCCGCCCTGGCGCTCGCAAACGCCATCGACAAATCGACGGACGGTAACTTTGAGTTCCATATCGTCGCGTCGAACACGATCGCGGCGCAGGTAACGGGCGAGAATCCCGCGGCGGACTTCTGCGTCCTGCCCGTCAATGCGGCGGCAAATCTGCTCGGCACGGGCGAGACCTATCAGATGCTGGGCACCGTCACCAACGGAAACATGTACTTCCTCACGACGGGAGACAATGTGGAGCTCACGACGGATAATCTCGACGTGCTCATCGGGAAGACGGTGGGCGTCGTCCAGCTGAACAACGTGCCCGGACTGACCTTCCAGACGGTGCTGAAAGCAAATAACCTCGACTATCAGATCCTCTCCAGCGAGGTCCTGCCCTCCGATGATATGGTCAACCTGCAAGGCATTCAGGACGCGGCGACGGGCGTCACGTCCGCAGGCGGGTGCGATTACTATCTCTGCCCTGAACCCGCTGCGACCGCTAAACTAAACGGGACGGCGGCAAGCGCCAATCCCTTCCGGCTTGCAGGCAGCCTGCAGGAACTTTACGGCGACGGCACTGGCTATCCGCAGGCGGTGCTCGTGGCAAAGACCTCCGTTATCGGGCACTCATACGGCGCCGCAATGGTCGAAGATATAATCGGATACATGGAGGGGAGCGCGCAGTTCCTCGCCGAGGCGGATGCCTCCGAGATCATTGCGCTGCTTGAGGACAAGTACACCGAGGGCATGACGCCTTCGCTCAACGCCAACAACCTGACGAGCGCGGTCATTGCCAACTGCTCGGTGCGCTTTACGCCCGCGCAGGAATGCAAGGAGCGCGTCAACGCCTTCCTTGCAGAGCTGATCGAGATCAGCCCCGAATTTACCTCGGCCGTTTTGGACACCTTCTACTATCAGCCGTGAAGCCTGCAAAGAAGTATCAGAATGCGCTCCTGTCTCTGACGGCGATCGTCGCGCTCTGGCTTGCGTGGATCGTCGCCTATTACATTGTGCGCAATGAATATGTGCTTCCCTCCTTTTGGGACGCATTTGCTGAAGTGGGACGCATTCTTACCGATGCGTCCTTTTGGCGCGCATTTTGGAACACTTTCTTAAGGACGCTGTGGGCGTTCCTCGCGTCCATGGCGCTCGGCATCGTCATGGCGGTCTGCGCGCATCTTGTGAAGGGGCTTCGCGCCTTCTTTGCGCCCATCATCTCCGTCGTGCGCACGGTGCCGACGATGGCAGTCATTCTGATGCTGCTGTTGTGGACGACGCCCAACATGGTGCCCGTCATCGTCTCTGCGCTCGTTCTGTTTCCCGCCGTCTACGCCGCCGCGCTCGCCGCGTTGGACGAGGTCGGGGAGAACTACGGCGAACTTACGCGCGCCTTCCGCGTGCCGCTACTAAGGCGCATCGGAAAAATGTATCTCCCGCTCGCCGCGCCTGTCATGCTCAAGCAGGCGGGGGGCATCTTTTCGCTGGGGCTCAAGGTCGTCATCTCGGGCGAAGTGCTCGCCAGCACCTATCGTTCGCTGGGCGGCATGATGCAGGATGCGCAGATGTACCTCAACATGCCGCGGCTCATGGCGCTCACCCTGCTTGTCCTGCTCATGGGTTTTGCGTTGGAGGGACTGTGCTGGCTTTCCTATCGGCTGATCGTGAGGTGGCGGACATGATTTTAAGGAACGTATGCAAGAAATATGACCGGATCACCGCGCTCGACGATATTTCGCTTACATTGAACGAGGGGGAGATCACCGCCATTCTGGGCGAGAGTGGCGCGGGAAAGACGACGCTTCTCAACGTTCTCGCGGGGCAGACCGCGTTCGAGGGCAGTGTGGAGGGGAGAAAGGCTTGCTCCTATCTCTTCCAGTCGCCCAAACTCCTGCCCAATCTGACTGCCGGGCAAAACCTTCAATTCGTGCTGCCCAAGGCTATGCATGCTACGGCGGGCGAGATGCTTGCAAAGGTGGGGCTTGCGGGGCGGGAGAGGGCGTACCCGCACGAGCTCTCGGGCGGGGAGCGGCAGCGCGTCGCGATCGCGCGCGCATTTTTGTACCCGCATGAAATGCTCCTCATGGACGAGCCGTTCGCTTCCCTCGACCTTTCGCTCAAAAAGTCGCTCATCGAACTGGTCGCGTCCCTCTGGGCGCAGTCGAAAAACACCATCGTCTTTGTCACACACGACGTGCACGAGGCGGCGACGCTCGCGCATCGTGCCGTCGTCCTGAAGCACGGGCGAATCGTTTCCGATCTGGCCGTGGAAGGAGCGGTGCCGCGCGACTTCTTTGCGCATTCGCCGTGCGAAGATCGGCTTGTGCGCATTCTCACCGAAGAAAAAAGCTAGTCATTATTTTCCATGACGGGCACGTGCCCGTCTTTTTTTGCGCAGACAATTTTTTTGCTATACTATGGTAAGACCGTGAAAGAATTTTTGTGCAATCATGAAAAATGTCATATATTTTGTTGACATTATCCGCATGGGATGATAAACTGTTGTCATACTAAAATGTTACAGCACTGCAGGCATTCTGCGGATTGGAGATAGGGTATGAAAACACAGCGTACGCAGCAGGAAAACGGACTTTCCGAATTACAGGGAAGCGACATTCCCAAGGCGGTACGAAAGAAGAACGGGCTTCGTCTCAAGGCGAAGCATCACCGCCGCCTCGTCAAGGGGCTTGCAGGCGTTGCCGCCTGCGCCGTCCTGGTGGGCGGCACGTTCGCGGTCAACGCGCTCTTTTTCAACAAGGCGGCGCCCAATACGGTGGAGGAGGGGTTCGTCACCGTTTCGTATGAGCTTCCGACGGACGGCTCCACGCCCGATATGCACAGCGCGCTGGAGAATATCGGCTACATGAACACTCGCTTCCGTGCGCAGACCAACTACTATTCGGAGATGAGCGGCACGGTCGATACGATGCTCACCCAGCAGGTCAACACCTGGAAACAGTATCATGACGGCGTGCTCGTTCAGACGGACATCACCCGTTCGAGCATGGTCAATTCCGCGCGCCAGTTCTGCTATGTCGGCGACCGCGTCATCTGGCGGGACGCGGCGGGCGGACCTTCCACCTATAACGGGCTGGATACCGAATGGCAGACGGGGGATCCTGCCGGCAATATGACCATCGATGACTTCAAGGCATCGCGCGGACTTCCCGGCACGGAGTTCTCCGTGTATGTCATCAATGAGGATACGCTCCTGGGCGCGGAGGAAGTCGTCAGCAACGGCGACGGCACCTATTCGCAGACCTACTATCTCGACCCCGCGACCGACAAGGCGCCCGCCTACTATGTCAACCAGATGATGACGACGGGCGGACTCACGGGGCTGCCCACCTTTGAGTATATCACCGTCACCTATACCTTTGATTCCACCTGGCAGGTGCTCGCCTCGGATATCGACGAGAGCTATACCGCCACGATGGGCATCTCCGTCGGCTGCCGCGCGACCTATCATACGGCATACGAGTACGGCACCGAGAAGGCGGAATCGACCGTCTATGAGGACTACTATTCAGAGTATGCCTCCAAGCCAGCGACGGGCGCGGAGGAGGAAAGCCCGGTGACAGCAGCGGGCTGCCTTTCGTCGGCATTTGCACCCGTCTTGCAGGGACCTGCCACCTTCCGCCTCGGGCTGACGCTCGACGACAAAGCGGTCGAGGGGCTTGTCTATGTCAATGCGGCAGATCTTTCCGCCATGGAACTGCGCGCGCAGATCGGGACGCTGTATGTCGCCTATGCGGGCGGGGACGTCTATCTTCGCATCGGCGACAATTTCCGTGGTTCGCTCGATCCCATGCAGTTTGCGACACTGTTTACGGCAATGACGGGCGAGGGGGATGGCAGCGCGCTGGATACCGATGCGCTCTTAGAGCAGCTGGGCGGCGGTACGTTCACCGTCGCGCAGGATAATAGAAGCGCAGCGCTTTCCTCTGTGCTCACGATCTCGGGCATGGAACTTCCCGTCGATTTTGCCTTTGATATCGCAGAGGACGGCAAGACTGTCTCTCTGGACAGCGTCACGACGCAGCTGACGCTTGCGGGCATGCAGGTGGGCGCAGAACTTTCCTATTCGTCCGCGTCCGTTCCCGAAGTGGGAGATCCTGCCACCTATTCCGACCTCACAGGCATGGTTCTCAAGCTTGCGGACCTTGTCACGGGCGACGCGATGGACGTCGATCTTGCTTATACTCTTCCGACGGAGATCGGAGACATTGCACTGCGCGGAAATGTCGCGCTGGATTTTGCCTCCCTCTCCGTGCGCGGCTCGCTCGATCTTGCCTTCAACGGCGCGCAAAAGACGCTTGATTTCGCCTATCAGAGCGATGCGTCCGTCGTCTATCTTGCCATGGACGGCGTGAAGGTGCGCGTCGCCGTCAGCGATGTGATGGAAATCGTCACCGATCTCCTCGGCGCATCGCTCGCCATGCCGGAGGCTTCCGTCGACGCGGCGTCGCTCATCGATGCACTTCTCTCGCTCGACCTTGCATCTATGGTCTCCACCTCGGAGGAGGGGATCACGGTCGCGGCAGGGCAGCTTCTGGCGGCGCTGGGCGTCTCGCTCGATCTCGGCGACGTGACGATCGGCGAAACGGAGAACGGGGTTTGCGTCTCCGCAATGGGTGCGGACATTGCACTTGCACCCGGTGAGGCGTTCACGGTCACGGCAGGGGACTACGCGGACTATGTGGACGTCGGCCCCTGGCTGGAGGCGGTCGCATCGCTTGCTACCGCTCAGGCCCTGGAAGCAGATGTCGCATACGAGACGGAAGAGCTCGCCGTCAACGGCACGCTTCAACTGGATTTTGCGACGCTGTCCGTCAAGGGCGAGGTTTCCGTCACCTGGAACAACATTACAAAACAAATCACGTTTGCCTATACACAGGCAAGCGGCGAACATATTGTCTATCTTGCAGTGGACGGCATCAAAGT
>DXBS01000040.1 GCA_019116405.1 Candidatus Gallimonas intestinigallinarum
CGGAAACGTGCGCGAGCAGTCCAACGGGGAGAGCGCCTTCTTCTACTTCACGCAGAGGATGGGCGAGCCTGCGCTCTATCTGTTGGACGAGCCGGAAAACAGTCTCTCGCCCGCGCGGCAGATGCAGCTCAGGGAATTTTTGGAGCAGTCGGCGCGCTACTTTGACTGCCAGCTGATCATTGCGACCCACTCGCCCTTCCTGCTGGCGATGAACGGGGCGAAGATCTACGATTTCGACGCCGACCCCGTGGATGTCAAGCGGTGGACGCAGCTGGAAAACGTGCGCGCATATTATGAATTTTTCAAACGACATCGCTGCGAGTTTGAGCGGTGAAGGTCTGAAAACAGGGGGACGTGTATGCTATTTCCGTACCAAAGGGTACTTGTGCTCGGCTGCGGCGGCGCGGGGAAATCCACCTTTTCCGTGGCGATGGGTGCAAGGTTTTGCCTGCCCGTTGTGCATCTCGATCGGATTTGGTGGCTGCCCGGCTGGGTCAATCGGAGCGAAGAAGAATTTGACGCGCTGCTCTTTGAGAAACTGGAAAAACCCGCGTGGGTGATGGACGGGAACTACCTGCGCACCCTTCTCGTGCGGCTTGCAAAGGCAGACTGCGCCGTGCTGCTCGACCTGTCCGCCGAAGAATGTCTCGCAAGCATCCGGGCGCGCGTAGAGCGCTATCGCGGCAGGAGCCGTCCCGATATGCCGGAGGGCTGTCCCGAACGGGCGGACGGCGAGTTTGAGGCGTGGATCAGGGCGTACCGCGATGAGACGCTCCCGCAGGTCCTGCGCCTGCTGAATGGGTGGGATAAGCCGTGGTTTGCCTTTTCCGATCGGGCATCGGCATATGCGTGGCTGGAGAGCTTTGAAAATCGCGGAGGCGGGCGTCATTTTTGTTGACATTTCCCCGCGCGAAAGATATAATTTTGCACGACGATAAAACTTTCAAAAGGTAATACCATGTCTTACAGAACGCACAACTGCAATCAACTCCGCAGCGAGGACGCAGGCAAGAAAGTCAAGCTCTGCGGCTGGCTGGACAGCAAGCGCGATAAGGGCGGGCTTCTGTTCGCGATTCTTCGCGATTTCTACGGCACGACGCAGGTCGTCGCGACGGAAGAGCCCTGCCTTTCGCAGCTGAGGGACATTCCCACCGAATCCACCGTCAGCGTGGAGGGCACCGTCGTGCTGCGCTCCGCACCCAACGAAAAACTTCCCACGGGCATGATCGAGATCGTTCCCGAGAAGGTGGAGGTCCTCGGCAGGCGCACGACGCAGGCGCTGCCCTTTGAGGTCTCCCGTTCGACGGAGGCGCGCGAGGATATCCGCCTCGCCTACCGTTTCCTCGATCTGAGAAATCCCGCCGTCAAGGAGAAGATCGTGCTGCGCGCGGCGATTGTTTCTGAACTGCGCCGCCTCATGACGGAGGAGGGCTTTCTGGAGATCTCCACGCCCATTCTGACGAGCTCCTCGCCCGAGGGCGCGCGCGATTACATCGTGCCTAGCCGCCTGTATCCCGGGGAGTTCTACGCGCTTCCGCAGGCGCCTCAGCAGTACAAACAGCTGCTGATGTGCTCGGGCTTTGACAAGTACTTCCAGATCGCGCCCTGCTTCCGCGACGAGGACGCCCGCGCCGACCGCTCGCCCGGCGAGTTCTATCAGCTGGACATCGAGATGGCGTTTGCGACGCAGGAGGATGTGTTCGCGGTGCTCGAAAAGGTCCTGCCGCCCGTGTTTGCCAAGTTCTCGGGCTGGGAGGCAGACAAGCCCCCGTTCCGCCGTATTCCCTATCTGGAGGCGCTGGAGACGTACGGCACGGACAAGCCCGACCTTCGGAATCCTCTCATCATCAAAGACGTGACGCAGATCATGCAGGGCTGCGGCTTTGCCGCGGTGGAGGGCAAGATCGTCAAGGCGATCGCCGTGCCCGCATTCACGCAGACGCGCAAGTTCATCGATAAGACGGCGGAGGACTTCAAGACGGTCACTGAGGGCGGCGCCATGTACTGGTTCCGCCTGGATGAAAGCGGCGCGCCCGTGGGCGGCATCTCCAAGTTCCTTTCGGAAAAGCTTCCCGCACTCAGAGAGGCGCTCGCGCTTCAGAATGGCTGCTTCGTTGCGCTCGTTGCGGAGGAAAAGCGAACGCTCGTGCAAAAGCGCGCGGGCATTCTGCGCACCATGCTCGGCACGGGGCTTGACCTGCTCGAAAAGAACGTCTACCGCTTCTGCTGGATCGTCGATTTCCCCATGTACGAGATCGGCGAGGAATCGGGGCAGCTGGAGTTCTGCCACAACCCGTTCTCCATGCCCCAGGGCGGCATGAAGGCGCTGGAGGAGCAGGATCCCCTGGAGATCCTCGCCTACCAGTACGATATCGTCTGCAACGGCGTCGAGCTCTCCTCGGGCGCGGTCAGAAACCACGATCCCGAGATCATGATCAAGGCGTTCTCCCTCGTGGGACTGGGCAAGGAGGATGTCATCAAGAAGTTCCCCGCGCTCTATCACGCGTTTGAGTACGGCGCACCGCCGCACGCAGGCGTCGCGCCCGGCGTGGACAGAATGGTCATGCTCATCTCCGATACCGTCAACATCCGCGAGGTCATCGCCTTCCCGATGAACGC
>DXBS01000041.1 GCA_019116405.1 Candidatus Gallimonas intestinigallinarum
ACTGGAGAGTGTCTTGTAGGAGATGCCTTTGATATAGCGCTGCAATTCGTTGTAGCGCACAATGCCGAATTCCATGAGCGTGTAGAGAATGGTCATTTTATACTTCCCGCTGATTAGCGAGAGGGTATAGCTGAACCCCGTGTCGCACAGCCGTTCGCTGGCAATACAGCGCTTAGTCTTGCCGTCCATAGTACTTCTCCTTTACACTCTACTTTTTGTAAGTACCGCACTTTATTGTGCGTACTTGACAAGATAATTATATCATATTATAATACAGTTGTCAATCGACAGGAGGTTGTTTTATGAGATCGGAAATTGCAGAATACAAGGCGGTGGAGGAAGCGGCGCAGAAGTTTGTTCGCAGCGTCGCGGAGGGCAACAGCAAGTATGCGCGCGAGCTGTTCATCGGCGAGGCGGTGCTGTTCGGCTATCTGAAGAGCATCCCGGAGAGGGCGATATGACAACGGAACTTCCGGAGGAGCCGACGCCCGATCCCGGGATCGAGGAGACGACCCTTGAGCACCACGGCAGGACGATGGACATCGTTGTCTATCGGCCGAACGCATCGCGCTTTCCCGTCGTCATCTTCAGCCACGGCTATAACGGCTACAAGGACGACTTCAAAGATACGGCGCAGTATCTGTTGCAGTACGGGATCGGCTCGGTTGCATTCACCTTCTGCGGCAGCGGTTTGCGCGATCAGAGCGGCTTCCCTACGACGGAGATGACCCTCTTCACCGAGCAAGAGGACCTGTTTGCCGTGATGGATTACGTCAGGGAGCTGCCGTGGTTCAACGGAGCACTCTTTCTCTTCGGCGGCAGTCAGGGCGGCATGGTCTCCGCGATGGCGGCGCAGGCGCGTCAAAACGAGGTCGCCGGCATGGCCCTGCTCTTCCCCGGGTTCAGCATCCCGGACGACTGGAATACGCGCTATCCGGACGACGCGTCTGTCCCTGAGGCCATCGATTGGTGGGGTGTGACGCTGGGGCGGAATTTTGTGCTGACCCTGCGCGACCTGGATATTTATCAGGGTATGCCGCAATTCACGGCGCCCGTTCTCCTGATGCACGGCACGAACGACGCCATTGTCCCGTACCGTTACAGCGAGCGCGCCGCGCAGACCTATCCCAATGCCGAGCTCGTCACCTATCGCGGCGAGGGGCACGGCTTTACGCCGTCGACCATGGCGGACGTCAACGAAAGAACATTGAATTTTATTCTCGATCATCTGTCTTAGGAGGCTTTTTATGCAAAAAATCAACTTGCCCGCTGCGACAAAAATCACCTCGCCCAATCCCGTGAGCATCGTCTGCACGCTGCGGGAGGACGGCGCAACCAACCTTGCCACCGTTTCCTGGTGGACGTATCTTTCCTATAACCCGTCCATGATTGCCTATGCGATGGCAAAGACGTCCTATTCGGGCGAACGGGTGCGCGAGACCAAAAAGGTCGTCCTGACAGTTCCGGGCGAGGCGCTGACGTCGGCGGTGCTCGGCTGCGGCAGCACGACGGGCAGAAAGACGGATAAGGTCGCGCAGTTCGGCATTGAGATGCGGTCGCTGCCCGACTGTCCCATCCGCGTCCCCGCGCACAGCTGCGCCGCGATCGTCTGCAATCTGAAGGAATTCCACGAGGTGGGCGACCACTATCTTTACATTTGCAATGTGGAACAGGTGTATGCCGATGAAAAGGAGCGGGTGGTCTTTGCCTGGAACGGCTATTCCGAGATCCGCCCTGTCAAAGAATAAGAGGTATTTTTATGAAAAAGATCGTAATTTTGAACGGCAGTCCCCGCAAGGCGGGCAATACGGCGGCACTCATCGCGGAATTTACGCGTGGCGCGCAGGAAGCGGGCAACGAAGTCACGTCTTTTTACCTGAACGGCATGAATATCCACGGCTGCCTCGGGTGCTTTGGCGGCGGCAAGGATCTCGCAAGTCCCTGTGTCCAAAAGGATGACATGCTGAAGATCTATCCCGCCTATCGCGAGGCGGACGTCGTCGTGCTCGCCACGCCCTTATACTATTGGACGGTCAGCGGACAGATCAAGACGGCGTTTGACCGCCTGTTTGCCGTCGCGGAATGCGACCCCGACTATCGCAACCCGCAAAAGGAGAGCGTGCTGTTGATGGCCGCGGAGGGCAACGAGTTTGAGGAGTCTGTCTACTGGTATGACCGCTTAATGGGGCATCTCGGCTGGACAGACCGCGGCAAAGTGCTGTGCGGCGGCGTGATGGCTGTCGGCGACATCAAGGGCAGGGAAGAACTCTCTCGCGCATACAAGCTTGGGAAATCCATCTGATTGCTCCGCATTGATACATAAGAATAGGCTTTGCGCCCGCCGCGCTCTCTAGCGCGGCGGGCGCTTTGTCTGTTCAAAATGTGTTTTCATATTGACAGAAGGGGACATATCGGCTACAATAGGAAAGAAGATAGGGGATTAAAAACATTTGGCGATTATTGTTGAATTTGCCCGCTCAGGCGCGTTGAGCGGCAAAAAATGTCCTACGAAAGGGGAGATTTTTCGTGGAAGTTATTGACTTGCGTGGTGCGATGATTGGCGAAAAATGGCTCAAAAGAAGGAGGATTTAGGGCAAAATCATTTATTTTCATAGTAATATGTTAGACATAATACTATGAATACTTCAAAATATGAGGCGTTATGGAGATCAAAATTTTCGATTGCCTGCCCGGGGAGGCGGCTGCGATCCGAAAGGAAGTTTTTATGGACGAGCAGGGGTTTGTTTCGGAGTTCGATGCAACGGACGATGCGGCGCATCACCTCGTCTTATTTGACGGCGACCGCGCCGTTGCAACCTGCCGCGTCTACGCGTGCGAGGGCGGATTTGCCGTCGGACGGATCGCCGTCGTGAGGGAGTACCGCGGCAGACATTGCGGTGCAAGCCTGCTGCATGGCGCGGAGGAGCTCATCAAAAAGCTGGGCGGGCACAAAATTATTATCCACGCCCAGACGCGCGTGCAGGCGTTCTATGAAAAACTCGGATACAGTCTCTTCGGCACGGCCGACGAGGACGAGGGCTGTCCGCACGTCTATCTGCAAAAAGAGGTTTAGCTTGATGAAAGCGATTTATCCGAAGCGGCGCGCGATCAGCCGCTCTGTTCCTGCTTGACAGAAGCGGAGCGGTATGATAGAATACCGTCTCGGGTACAGATGAGGTGTACACCACGAAGGAAAATGAGAACATGATGCAGTCATTAAGAGAGTTATACAAGATCGGGCGCGGGCCGTCCAGTTCGCATACGATGGGACCGGAGCGTGCGGCAAAGGACTTTTTATCGCGGACGGCGGGCGCGGCGCGCTATCGCGTCGTATTGCAGGGGTCGCTTGCCCGCACGGGGAAGGGGCACCTGACCGACCGCGCCGTCCTCGGCGTCCTGCCGGGGGAGAACACGCAGGTCGTCTTTGACTATGAGACGCGCGAGCTCCTTCACCCCAACACGCTCGTCATGACCGCGTACGATGAAAGCGGGCGGGAGATGCTGTCCGTGACCTATCTCTCCATCGGGGGCGGCACCATTCGCGAGGCGGGCAGCGCGCCCGTTACGGCGGAGAACGTCTATCCCTTTGCCAATTTCTCAGAGCTTCGCGCCTATTGCGAGAAGGAGAAGATCGGGCTTGCGGACGTCGTGTTCCGCTTCGAGGACAGGGGGTTTCGCGACTACCTTGCCGAGGTCTGGGAGAGCATGAAGGCGACCATTGCGCGCGGACTTGCGCAAGAGGGCGTGCTCCCCGGGAATCTGCGCGTCGAGCGCAAGGCGGCGACGCTGCAGAGCGCCTACCTCGATGACCCGACCGACCACACCCGCCTCGTGTGCAGCTACGCCTATGCGACGGCGGAGGAAAACGCGAGCGGCGGCGTTGTTGTCACGGCGCCCACCTGCGGGGCGAGCGGCGTCCTGCCCGCCACCATGCTCTATCTGCAGCGCAGGGACGGGCTTTCGGACGAGCAGATCTGGCGCGCGCTGGCGACGGGCGGGATCGTCGGGAACGTCGTTAAGACCAATGCCTCGGTGAGCGGGGCGGAGGCGGGCTGTCAGGCGGAGATCGGCACCGCGACGGCGATGGCGGCAGCTGCCGTGTGCAGCCTTGCTGCGCACTCTCTGGAGATCACCGAGTACGCGGCGGAGATCGCGTTGGAGCACCAGCTCGGGTTGACGTGCGACCCCGTTGGCGGGTATGTACAGATCCCGTGCATCGAGCGCAACGCCGTGGCGGCAATGCGAGCCATTGACAGCGCCGATTTGGCGAGCGTGCTTTCCGGGACGCGCAAGATTTCGTTCGATCTCGTCGTCAGGACGATGTACGAGACGGGCAGAGACCTCAACGAGCGCTACCGCGAGACGAGCGAGGGCGGGCTTGCTTCGGGCTATAAAGTCTGCTGACAAGGGCGCTCGGGTGGTCCGCGTTTTAGAGGATACTTTGGAGGGGGAGCAGGATGCTGTCGCGAGGGAATACGATCATTATGCTCGTTGCCTTTGTTGTGCTATATTTGGGGTTTACGGGAATAGAGATTGCAATATTAAAACGCAGCACCAACCGCAGCAAATCAAAACTATATAAAGAATATCCGTTCTTTCGGCACGGTTTCCTGTATAAAACATTTTTCCTTGGGTTGAACGGAAAGATGCCGACAAGTGCCATTGTTTTGTCATTTGCAGTTAATATCTGTGCGATATTAAGTGTTCCTTTTGTAATATGGAATTTGATTTCTCCGGCGATTGTTCCTACGCGAATTTTGTCTATTTTGTTGATGAGTTCACTTGTGCTCATGTGGATTCGGCAGGTTATTTTTCTGTTGACGAAAATCAAATTATAGTACTGCCGGGGCAGAAAATGTCTTGCTATTGACGAATGCGCACCCGCCGCGCGGAAGGTGTTGCAGGGCGCGGGCGGCAATTATCCTGCAAGGGGGTCATGACGATGAATGCCGAAACGGAACAGAAGTCACCCAAAGGGAAGATCAAGATTTATCAAACATCTTTGTTTCAACGGGGACTGGCGGTTTTCTCCGTTGTGTTTGTGGCAGCGATCTATCTTACGGTCTTGATTGTCAAACCCAATCTCTATCTCGCGATCGGTGGTGCCGTCGTATTTTTGCTCATTGTCTGTATTTTATATTTTTCGACATTTCGTGCCTATTTGTTGCTTGACGGGAAAAGGGGGAAGTTCCTGATCAGGGGATTTTTTGGGTATCCAAACCGCGAATTTTTGCTTTCCGATTTGAGAGTGCTAACAATTACCGATCATCCGAAATATAATGGGCAATATACGCTTGATCTGAATGTAAGCGGCAATGTTGTGCCATTTGATTTTTGGTGGCATTCTCCCGGTTTGCAAGGCGGCTATATGAACAGCGAAAAGCAAAAAAAGAGGCTGCAAAAATTTGTCGCGGAATGCAACTCGTATTTGCAATCCGTTCGGCGGGAAGATACTTAAAAAGAAGGCAGGGGGCTGCCTTCTTTTTGTATCTTGACAAAGTTAGCGTGATCGGATATAATGAACGTGATGAAAAATATGTAAAGGGGACACGCGCTTGTGATTGAATTTTATGGGGATTATTCCCAAGAAGCGGAAAATTTTGTTCTCAAGCAAAACGCAAAACAGAACGTCGTTTGCGTATCTCTTGTCGCCCTCCTGTTGACGGTGGTTTTGTTGCTGATTGCATTCCTGTGCGATTTCTGGCTGATCATGTTCTTTGAAATTGCGCTCGTCGCCGTCATCGTCATTACATGGTTTGCACCCTATCTTGAGCGGAAAAAGCATTTGCGCCTCTTATTGCCGGAAAAGGTGACGATCGACCGTGACGGCACGATTTTCGCGACATGGCAGGATATTTCCGTGGCGGAGCCAAAGGACAACATAAAGAAAATCATCAGCAAAGGAGACTGCTACTATATCGTGTTTCGCCGTGCTCGCGCAAGGGACTGCCTGCTTCAAAAGAGCCTTCTGCGGGTCGGAAACATCGAGGATTTTGAGCGTTTGTTTGCAGAAAGAATCGTTCGGAAATCTTAGTGCAATATGGGACTCTGTAAAACATAGCGGTAATATTTTTAAGACGAACAAGTGCGCCCCGAAGGCAAGGCCTTCGGGGCGCACTTAGGTTTCATGCACGTTTGGTGCGGGGTGAGCATAATTGCAGGGGAAGGGGCGACTTATTCCGCAAGCCCGGGAACGGGTACGGCATGATAGTCATTCTGATTGTTTTCGCGGGACAAGTCTGTCAGTATATACAGCCAGCCGTCCACAATGGCCGCGCGCGTCGTGTCGTAGTTGCTGCTCGTCAAGTCGATCTCCGCGACAGGGGTCAGACTGTAGCCGTCAAAATGCAGCAGAAGGTATTTGCTGCCCTCGATGAAATCGTAAACGTGCAGTCCGATGAGTCCGTTTTCTCGGTCGATGAAGTAAGCCTTATAATCCTGCGAGTAGTCGGCATTTGTCTCGTATGTCGCCACGGAGACGACGCCATCCTCGCCCTGCTCGTAGATCTCGATCTTGAGCAGGGTATCGCTGCCGCGCCCGATGCCGAGGAGCGTCCCGTCCGTAAAGTCGACAAGCGACGTAGAATAGCCTTCGATCGTGCCTGTGTCGGTGTAGGTGATATTGTTGAGGTCAGTCAGATCGATGCGGAAAACGGGGTCGGTCAGCTCCCAGATGCGCGCAGTGCAGACCCAGACGATATCCTCTTCAAAGCGGACGGAGGTCACTTCCTCGCCCTCGGGCGCAAAGCGCTCTAAGGAGGCGACGAGGGAAAAGTCGTCAAGGCTTAATACATAAAGGGATGCGTTGTCGTTGGTGCCGGAGGAAGTGATCACATCCGCCGATGTAGTGCCGCCGTTTTCGTAAATGCGGATGAGCGATTCCGAGACCGTCGTTACGACGCGAAGTGTATTGTCCTGTTCGTCCAAAGAGTACTGGTTGAGCACCGTGCCCGCGACGTCCGCGCTGCCTTGGAACGTCAGCCCGTCGCCCGAATAGGAGACGCACGCGATCTGCGTATAGGGGACGCGGCGCTCATAGTTCCCTTCACGCGTCGTCTGCGAATAGCTGCGCGTCACAAAGATGTTGTCCTCGGAGACATACACCTCCTGCGAGTAGGAGAGGAAGGCGATGTGCCCGTCGACGGAGAGCCCTTCGCCCAGCCGCACGATGACGGTATAGCGCGCAGCCGTGGCGGTGCCGGGACAGACGATGTCCTGCATGGGCAGGCTCTCCATCTCGTCCGCTGTGCCCACCTGCGGCAGGAACGCGGATTCGTCCGAAAAATCGGGATTGTTTCTGACGGCAAAGTTGGAGATGAGCAGGAAGTCCTCGCCGACCTTGCGCGAGGTCACATAGCTGCCCGAGACATAGACGCGTCCCGTCTCCTGCATTTTCTCGGGGTCGGAGACGTCCGCCGAGATGACGGCAGTATAGAGTTTATTGGATTTGGCAGGGTAGACGGGAGCAAAGATGGTCGCCGTGTCGCCGTCCTCGCTCAGATAGAGTTCCGCACCGTAATAGCTGTTGAAGTAGTAATCGTTCTCGGCAGAAATGGTGAGCGTGCCGCAGCAGGCGCTGTCCTCTTTGTCGATGGTAAATGCGCTGAGCAGGAGCTGCGAATCGCCGTTGAAGCCCACATAGAAGAAGTGCGTCGACGTGCGCTTGAACAGATCGCCTTCGATGACGCCTGCCTCTTGATTGTCCGTCACTTCGTTATAGTCGCCGCCGTCGGATGCGCCCGGATCGTCGGCTGTGCCGGGGGATTCGGGCGCGGCACCCATGTCCTCCGATGTGCCGTTGCTGCTGAACAGGTCGCCGAACCACGCCTCGAAGTTGTTGTGCGCGGTGCTCGTATTGCGGTAGGTGAGCGCGTTGAGCTGCTGCATCAGGGGATAGTACTCGCTGCCGGAATAGGCGGAGATATCGGGAAGTCCCGAAGGGTAGGGCACAAACAGCACCAGATTGAGCGCGAGCACGAGGCTGCAAGAGCACGCGGCAACGCTGATCCATTTGACGCGCCTTCTTCTGCTGGTGCGCTTTTCGTCTGCGCGTTCGTATATTTCTTTCATGCGTTGGTCATTCGTTTTCATTGTAACCTTCCTTGACAAGAATTTCTTTGAGGGTGGATCTTGCGCGGGAGAGCAGGTTATATACCTGTTTTTCGTTCTTTTTGAGGATATGGCAGATCTCCTTGACGGAGAACCCGTCAAAATAGTTTAAGTACAGGACCTCCTTGTACTGCTCGGGCAGTTTTTGCAGACTTATGTACAGCGTCTCGCTGCGCTGCCGTGTGAGCAGCGCATCTTCGCCGTTCATGCCGACGAGGACGTTTTCCGGCCCCGAAAGCGTGCGCTGTCTGCCGTATTTGCGCACATAGTCGATCGCCCTGTTGCGCGCGACGGTATACAGCCAGGTGCGGAACTTGGCGCCTTCGCGGAATTTTTTGCGCCTGACGATGAGCGTCGCAAAGGTATCCGCCATGACGTCCTCTGCGGCGGCGTCGTTTCTGACGATGCAGTAAGCAAATCGCGTGAGTGCATCGCCGTGCAGGATGACTAATTGTTCCAGCGCGCCCTTGTCTCCGCCTAAGAATGCGGCATAGAGGACGGCGCTGCGGTCGGTTGTTTCTGCCACGTTTTTTCCACCTCTCATCTATGAAACGTACGAACGCTTCCTTTTACTCACCGTTTCCCGAAATTTTTTCAGGGAACGCAGATGTCTTACCCCTTACACTTATTCTGACGCAGAAATCGTACAGTTTGTGACAATTGATATCATCATTATATTTTTCAACCGACGCCGCGTCTGATTGAATTTTTATCTTGTGCATCTTTGAAATTTGTGATATAGTTATACTGTAAGGGAGTAACACGAATGAGTGAATTTTCCGAAAGATTAAAGGAACTGGTGAAGGCTGCGAACATCACGCAGACCCAATTGGCCGACAAACTCAACCTTCATCCGCAGACAGTTTCCAAGTGGGAGCGCGGACTCTCCGAGCCCGATATCTCACAGCTCGGCGAAATTGCAGCTGCACTCGGAATCACCATGGAAAAACTGTGCGGACAGGCAGAAGCGGAGCAAACTTTTGTAGGGGACTTTCATGTAGAGCAGCTTGGAAAGATGATCTCCGAGCAACGCATTGCCAGGAATGAAAGTCAGGAGCAGCTTGCCTCTTTCATGCAGACTTCTACCGATGCCGTCTCCCGCTGGGAACGCGGCGTGACCTGCCCGGACGTTGCAAAACTCATCGCGCTCGCCGATCATTTTGCGCTCCCCGTCTCCCGCCTTTGGTGCGGCATCGGGGAGGAGCAGTCGACGGAGAGCGTCGCCGTGGCGCAAAAGCGGCATCGGATGTCTGTCGCGATCGCCGCTGCGGCGATCATGGTTTGCCTGACAGTGATCCTTCTTGCGATTTTATTGCCGCGCGGGCAGGCTTCCGCGCAGTCTCAGGTTTACATGGTATCGGTGGACGGGGAGGAGGTTTCCGTTCCCGAGGGAACCTGGTATATGCCGGAAACGCCGCTGCGGGAGGGATACGATTTTGTCGGCTGGCGGGACGCGCAGGGAGAAATAGTGACGTTTCCCTGTGCGGTCACGGAGGACATGGCGGTGGAAGCGGTCTTTGCGCCGCATGAATATACGATCGATTATTGGCTGAACGGCGGATTTTTCCGCGGGAGCGTCACCACCTCGATCACACTCGAGAGCGGCAGCGTGGAACTTGCCGTCCCCGAAAAGTCGGGCGATACCTTTGAGGGGTGGTATCTGACCTCCGATTATTCCGGGGAAGCCGTCGAACGGATCTCCTGCACCGGGACAAATCTTTCGCTCTATGCCAAGTGGAGCAATGCGGTCTATTCCATTCGGTATGAATTGGGAGGCGGCATCCTCTATGAAAGCAATCCCGCGAGCGTAACGGCGGAGACGGAATGTCTGCTGCATGAGCCCGTGCGGGAGGGGTACCTGTTCCTCGGTTGGTACGACGGGGCGCAGGGCGGAACAAAATATGACCGCGTCGGCGGCGACAATGCTGCCAACGTGACGCTGTATGCGCTCTGGCAGAAGAGCGACGCGCTCTTTTCCGTCCTGTATGACTATATGGGCGGGGAGGCAACGGGGGAAAATCCTGTCTCCGTCGGGGTCGGCGAAGTGTACGAGCTGCTGCCTGCAAGCAAGGCGGGATATACCTTCCTCGGGTGGAATACGCAAAAAGACGGCAGCGGCGAATATGTTTCCCGCCTTTACAACGTAGACGAAACGCTGTATCTGTATGCGATCTTTGAACCCAAAACCTATGTTGTCCGCTATATCTTTGAAGGCAATTACGAGGGCGATGCCACAAATCCGAACATGGTCGAGTTTGGCGAGCGCGTGACCCTTCTGCCCGTCGCGCTCTACGGGCACGAATTTGTCGGCTGGTACGATGCGGAAGAGGGCGGCAATCCGGTCGCGGTCATCGATGCAAGCAACATTCTTACGATTACGACCCTGTATGCGCGCTTTGTGCCGCTTGAATTTCAGCTGCATCTGGACGCGGGCGACGGAACGTTTGTTTCGGGCGGCGGGACGCAGCAAACGCTGACGGTCGGATTCGATGAAAGGGTCGACCTGCCCGATTGCAGCCTTTTGGGGCATGACTTTCTCGGCTGGAACGACCGTGCGGACGGCAGCGGCGAATATTATCAAACCTTTACGGGCACGGAGGGCGATCAGACGCTCTATGCGGTGTATGCGGCACGAGAGTATCTGATCCGCTACGAGTATGAAGGGACTTATGAGAGCGGGAAGGTCAACCCCAACTATATCACCTATGGGGAAACGGTGACGCTGTATCCCGTCTACCGGACAGGCTACACGTTTGCGGGCTGGTATGACGCAAAAGCGGGTGGCACACGTGTTGAGGTGATCGACGAGCACAATATCGGGTCGGTCTCCGTCCTGTATGCCCGCTTCGTGCCCCTCGAATTTGCGATCACGCTCGATGCGGGCGACGGAACGTTTACAAGTCCGGATGGAGAAGCATCTGTCTATACATATCGCCTGGAATACGGACAGACGCTCGATCTTCCGACCTGCTCGCGCGAAGGTTATGCCTTTTTAGGCTGGCTGGATGAGGACGACAACCCGGTGGAGCAGATCACTGCCGCCAATCTCGGGGATATGTCACTGACGGCAAGCTGGATGCAGACGGGGGTGGAATACCGCATCGAATACATGCTTGACGGCGGCGCCATGGAGGGAAATCCCGAGACGGCGCTGTCCGACGTGACCGTTTTGCTCAACGAGCCCGTGCGCGAGGGGTATCTGTTCCTCGGCTGGTACGATAACCCGAACGGCGTGGGGGAGCCCTACCTGAGTACGCCGTTCGGAAGGACGGAGGACCTGACGCTGTATGCGCTCTGGCAGGAGATGACGATCAGCGGAAGCGTAGAATTTTTTGACTACGAAAAGACGAGCAGCGAGGTGACGATCACCGGCTATCACGGCCCTACGGGCGCAAACGTCGATGTGATCATCCCGTCGGTCGTGGACGGACTTCCCGTAACGCGCATCGGCAGCAATACTATGGGAGAATACGGCGTCCATATTGTCCGATATAGTATCTTCGGTGCGCCGGGAACTGCGCAAATCCGCTCGCTGACGATCCCCGAAGGGGTAGTGGTATTAAAAGAAAACGCCTTCGCGGCCCTGAAAGTTGCGCAGCCCTTGCAGTTGCCCTCCACGCTTGAGCGGATCGAGGCGGGCGCATTTAACAGTTACGGGGGCGAAGTTCTTTTTTCGGACGGCGGGAACCTCACCTATATTGGTGAAAGCGCCTTTGATGGGGTACGTTTTGCAGGGACGCTCGTCATTCCGCACGGGGTGGAGGTCATTGACAGCTATGCGTTTCATAATGTAAAAGTAAGCGGTGTCATTTTGCCCGATACGGTGGAGACGATCTTTGAACAGGCATTTTATCAGCCGAACGGGTATATCGACAGGATGTATCTTCCGGCATCGGTCACACATATCGGTTTTCGGGCGGTAAGAAATGTGTACACTGCACTCTCCGAAGATCGGACAAGTACATTCTCTTCCGGGTGGGGTGATGTCAGGCTTTATAACGTGCAAGCAAGCACCATAACGCTCTGTGACGGGGGAACGCGGCAGACGCTCACGGGCGAGGCGTTCGACCTTCCGTCGCCGCAGAAGGCGGGCTATACCTTTTTGGGCTGGCAGGACGAGAACGGAGAATTTGTCGGGGACTGCTATATCCCCAACCGCAATGCCATGCTGACCGCCGTCTATGAGAAGCAGTCCGAACATGACGGAAGAACGCTCGGCAGTGCAGCTGTGCTCAAAACGGATGTGACTTATGAATTTACCCTTTTAGACGGACAGTTGTTCTATTTCCGTCCCGATCTCTATCAGAACTGCCGCATCATGATATCGGTAAACGGCGATTTCCGTTGGACCCTTTGCCGCATACGCGGGAATGTGATGGAGACCATATGGCAAAGCGGAGACCCCATCGACTTCCGCGCGGGCGACGTCTTTTATGTGGTGTCCGATCCGATCCCCGCGGGAACGGAAATGACCGTCAAAATCATTTTGTTATCCGATTGACAAAGGATAATCGAGCAAAAAAGACAGGGTTTTCCCTGTCTTTTTTGCGTGGATTGGAGCGACTCAGCCGAAATCGCGGCAAATTCAGCCGAAAATGCGGGTCGTTCCGCGAAACGAGCTGAACACTTCGTGCGACAAGTATGGTACAATACAGGTGTTGCAACGGGAGAATGCTCCCAAATCCGGACGGCGCCGTCTGCTGCAAAAGAGGCAGACAGTCATGAAGATCCAATTGATTCTATTGTTGTACGATGAACTTCTCATGGGGAAGAGCATCGAAAGGAGTGACTTTTGTAAGGAGCACAAGATCTCAGAACGCACCTTTTACCGATATCTGCATGAGATTACCGACTTTCTGCGCGCGTATAAGCAGGCATATATTGTAGATATGCGTGAGCCGGGAGGGCGCTATTATTTGAAAAAAATCGTTGATTTGTAACGACTGACAGATCCTGTCAGCGCTTACCATAGCTTTTTGCCGTTGAATGTGATATAATAAATTGACAGCGGCAAAAATTTTGCTTGTTTACAGCGGTCAAAAGTTTGCTTGTCCCAAAAAAGTCCCATCACTTGTCGTATAATGAAGATGAAAAATCAAAAGAGGTGTTTTTTATGAGTGCATTTGACAAAGTGATTGGCTATGAAAAAGAAAAAGAAGAACTCATCCAGCTTTGCGATATGGCGAAGCATGCGGAAAAATATGCTGCGCTCGGCGTCAGTCTCCCGCGCGGCGTTCTGCTGCACGGCGTTCCCGGCGTCGGCAAGACGCTGATGGCGTCCGCGTTGGTTGAGGAAATGGGAAGAAAGTGCTTTACTCTGCGAAAGGATAAGTCCATCAAAGATTTTGTGGATGAAATCGGAAAGACGTTTGTGAGCGCCAAAGAGGCAGCGCCTTCCGTTATCTTTCTCGATGACCTGGACAAGTTCGCCTCGGACAGCGATTCCCGCAATCCCGAAGAGCTGATTGCCGTGCAGTCCGGAATCGACGAGGTAAAAAGCTGCGACGTGTTCGTCGTTGCCACGGCAAATGAAATCCGGGAACTTCCCTCTTCGCTGCGTCGCCCCGGCAGATTTGACCGCATCTTGCAGATTTGTCCGCCCAACCGACGGGAGGCGGCTGCCATCGTGCGCCATTATCTGGCGGGGAAGAAAGTCGCGCAGGAGGTGACGGCGGAGAGCGTTGCGCGGTTGATGGACGGCAATTCCTGCGCCGCGCTGGAATCTGTGCTCAATGAGGCAGGGATTTATGCGGGGTACGCGGGAAAGTCGGAAATCGGTATGGAAGATATCGTCCGTGCGGTGCTTCGTATTATCTTTGAGGCGGATGAATCCGTCAACGAGATGTCCGTCGCTGAAAAAGAGGAAGTCGCCTTTCATGAGGCCGGGCATGCAGTTGCAGCGCTCTCCTTTGACCCTGAAGGGGTGGGACTCATCTCCGTGCGCCCCAGCAAGAGCGATGCGCGCGGCGTCGTACAGCTTCTGCAGCGCGAAAATTACTTTGGTTCCTTTGATATGATGCGCGAAAGAGTCGTTTCGCTGCTTGCGGGCAGGGCGGCGGTAGAGCTGAAGTTCGGCCGCACGGATGTGGGCGCAAGTTCCGATCTGGAGCGCGCCGGCCGCATTGTACAGAGATTTGTCACAGATTACGGCGCATGCGGGTTCCCGCTTCTGCATACGGACACGCGTTGGTCGGTGGATTCCGGAAAGCATAACGACGAAATTGTTGTTGAGCGCAATGCGCTGCTCTCCCGCTGCTATGAAGAGGCAAAGGCCGTGCTGCGCGCGCATTGGCCGTTTGTGGAAAAACTCGCCGCAACGCTGACCGAGCGCGATACGCTCATTTATGAGGAAATCGTCGCACTGCGGAACGAGGCGGCGTAAGGAGAAACAGATGAATCTTTCCAAGAGCAAATATACCAGATTTTGTCAATGTCCGAAGATGCTTTGGCTGGATACATATCGCCCTGAACTTGCCGTTCAGGATCCATCCGTCCTGCGCCGCTTTGAAGAGGGAAAACAGGTCGGCGATCTTGCCAAAGGACTGTTAGGAGCGTATGTCGAAGCGACCGCATATACGCCGGAAGGGCGGCTGAATATTTCCGCTATGCTCCGGAATACCAAAAAATTTCTTGCGGAGGGAGCGGAAAATATCTGCGAGGCGGCATTCACCCAAAATGGCTGCTACTGCGCGGTGGACATTCTGCATAAGACCTCGGACGGATATGAAATCTATGAAGTAAAATCGAGTACGGAGCTCAAGGACGTCTATCTCTGGGACGCCGCCTATCAGCGCCGGGTGCTGGAGGCGTGCGGCCTGAAGATCGTCGGTGTCTATATCGTCGATATCAACAATCAATATGTGCGGCAGGGCGACGTGGAGATTCACAAGCTGTTCCGCATCAACGATGTCACTGCGGCGATTGCGCCCTTTTACGCGGACGTCGCGGCAAAGACGGCACTTGCAAAGGCATATCTTGCGCAACAGGAGGAGCCGGAACAGGATCTCGGAGTGCACTGCCGCAAGCCGTATGACTGTGTCTACCGCCAGTACTGCGAGCGCAATCTGCCTTCGCCCAGCGTATTCGATCTCTATCGCATCACAGCAAAAAAGGCGTATGAGTACTACGATCAGGGGATCGTCTCTTTTGATGACGTTGTAAAGAGCGGCATCGAACTCAACCCCGCGCAGCGCCGTCAGGTGGAGTTTGAACAGCTGCAGCTCCCCACGCGCGTCGATCAACTCGGCGTCAGGACGTTCCTGGATACGCTCACCTATCCGCTGTACTTTCTCGACTTCGAGACCTTTCAGACGTGCATTCCGCTCTATGACGGCATCAGACCCTATCAGCAGGTTCCCTTTCAGTATTCGCTGCACTATCTGGAGCATACGGATGGGGAACTTCTCCACAAAGAATTTCTCGCAGACGAAACCACGGACCCGCGCCGCGCGCTCGCCGAGCGTCTGGTCGCGGATATCCCTGCGGGGGCGTGCGTGCTTGCCTACAACAAGGCATTTGAGTGCACGCGCATCAAGGAACTTGCAGAGTACTTTCCCGAACTCTCGCAGCAGCTTTTGAGCATCCGTGATCACATTCACGACCTTCTGGACGTATTCCGCGACGGGTTTGTGTACGACAGGGCAATGCAGGGGAGCTTTTCCATCAAAAAGGTGCTGCCTGCGCTCTTTCCCGATGATCCCAACCTCGACTATCACAACCTTGCGGACGTTCACAACGGCACGGAGGCGACGGACACCTACCTGTCCCTGCGCGGCATGGAGCCGGCAGAGCGCAACAGGCTGCGGCAGAGCCTTTTGGCGTACTGCGGCCTCGATACCCTCGCCATGGTTCTCTTATGGCAGAGACTGAGAGAGTTTTGCATTTCTTGAACTTGTCCGCATATGCGGAAAAAATAAAAAACATATGATAAAATTTCATCAGGATCATATGTACCCTTATTCTGCTTTCGATCATACCAAAGAACTGAAAAATCTCACGCTGCCGAATGGCGAAACTCCAAATGATAAAAAAATAGAAGAATGGAAAAAGAAAAGAAATACTCTGGCGAATTTACAATTATTGGAGGGCGGAGAAAATCAGTCCAAAAAGGATACTTCGTTGGAGGATTGGCTTGTTGCCAATAAGGCAACAGTAAAATATTTGCCTGACGAGATTGATTTTAAGCTGGAAAATTTTGATGAGTTTTTAGAAAAGCGTAAGAAATTGATGGTCAATGAACTTGTAAAAATTCTCGGTGCGACCGAAGATGATGAAGCGTCCGAAGCGGAGACCGTATAATGCTTTGCAAGAGGTGCTTCCGCTTTGCAGCCGATCTGTAAATTTGTTTCGGCATGGGAGGAATTATGCGGGAAGACGGATATGAACCCAAAAGACTTGCGCTTTTGCGCATTTTGCAGATTCTGGAGGAATACAGCGACTGCGAGCATCCGATGACGCAGCAGGAGATCGCCGAGCGGCTGGAGCGCGATTACGGCATTTTTTTGGAGCGCAAAGCCATCGGCAGAAATATTCAGCTGCTGAATGACGCAGGTTTTGAGATCACTTCGCGCGAGAACCGCGGGGTCTATCTATCCTCCCGTCGTTTCGAGGAAGGGGAACTTCGGCTGCTGATCGACAGTGTGACGTTTTCCCGCCATATTCCGCCCAAATATGCGGACGAACTCATCGGGAAGCTTCGCTCGTGCGGCAGCAAATACTTCGGCAAGTCCGTACATCTCGTCAGGGGCGCAGATCTGTTGTATTGCTCGCAATCAAAGGATATTTTCTATCTGATCGAATTGCTCAATGATGCGATCGCAAATGAATGGCAGGTATGTTTTATGTACAATGCATACGGGGTCGACAAAAAACTGCACCCCGTCTGGGAGTCAGTGCAAACGGTCAATCCCTATCGGCTTGTCGCGGCGAACAACAACTATTACCTGGTCGGAAATATCGATGTGTACGACAATCTGACGAACTTTCGCCTGGATAAGATCACGCAGATCGAGCTTACGGACAAGCCGCGCAAAAATATCCGCGATACGGTCGCAGGAACGATCCGGCTCGGCGCCTATCTTGCGGCACATCCCTATATGCTGACGGGGGAGCCTGTGCATATTGTGGCGCGGCTTGAAAAGAAGTCCATCGAGGTGGCGATAGACGCCTTTGGCGACAATTTCACGCTGTCGGAGGAGGATGACGGCACGGTAACGATCTCTGCGCAGGTCAACGAGGAGGACGCCTATTACTGGGCGCTCCAGAACGGGGATCTCGTCGAGGTTTTGCAGCCGCAATCGCTGCGGGACAGGCTCCGTTCTGCCGTCGGAAAGATGCGGCGCAAGTATCTGCAGACGGATGCGGATGCGTATGGCGAGGCGGTCGCCAATGCAAAGCGCAATGGCGATCTGAATATTGCCGATCATTCCGTCCGTTCGCGCATTGGCAAAGATGATTTTTCGCGTCTGTGGCGATTGTCGCTCGTCAATACCGATGTCAGCGATCTGTCTTTTGTTACGAAATACCGCGGTTTGAAGTGCGTCAGGATCGTCAACTGCCCGGCTGTCGATTTCTCTCCCGTTGCGGAGCTGCCGAAGCTTTCTCTGCTTGAGATCCGCACGACCAATCTCACGTCGATTGCGTTTTTGCGCGGAAAGAAGCTGGAGGAGTTGATTCTTTCCGATAACCCCGTTGCGGACTTTTCGCCGCTGTACGAAATGAAGGGACTGAATTATTTGACAATTGGGACGGAAACGGCGGAGCGGCTTGATTTCGATCGCCTGCGCGCCACGTATCCTGAGATCAAGATCAGTGTGCGGGAGGAATATGATGATATCGCGCCGGAACATCTTTTACGGCCTGCGCCAACGGGATATCCCTCCAACGTGTTGGAGATCGTTTTCAACGACGGACAGCCGTTTACGGCGGACGAGCGTGGGCTGGAAGCCTTTTTGCGCGAGCATATCCCCATCCGTCTGACGGAGGAAGAGGCGGACTTCTTTTACAGGCGTTTTCGCGATGGCAAGAGTTGTCTTGAGATTGCCATTGATCGGGGAATTCCCGTCTCGGCGCTCGTCCGGCAGGAATATGTTATCCTGCGCAAGCTTCGCCACCCGTGCTCCTCAAAACTGCTTGCAAAGTTCTTTCTTTCGCATGGAGAAAACGAGGAAGTGTAGGTACATTTTGCATGAGTGTGCTGTACAATTCAGAATGGGGGGATTTTAGCTTGCGGTAACTTTAGACCAAAAAAATAAAAATCAAAAAAGACAAAGGATGTCCCTAAATCGGGACGTCCTTTGTCGTATAATGGAAGTAAGAAAGAACGTAAGGGGGCACAACAAATGGCGGAAAGCAGCGGACGGCATCCCTGTCCAGTATGCGGCAGGACGATGTTTGAAGAATATGATTCCTACGATATCTGCATGGTTTGCGGTTGGGAGGACGACGCCATGCAGGAGGAATTTCCCGACGAGGGCGGCGGTCCCAATGCCTCGCTCAATGAGTGCCGCAGAAGGTATCGTGAAAAGATCGCGGCAGATCCCAATTACACATGGGCGAAGAGCTGCGATGCGCGGAGCTTGCAAAAGGGCATCTTCTGGATCGTCGATCGGGAAAACCTGGAAAACAACGAACCGTTTCTCTTTCGCATTCCCGTGGATTGCGCCGGTACACCGTGTTATCTGACGTCCATTCCGCGTCCCAATTCCAGGCGCGGCGATAACTACAATCATAAGCTGACATGGTACCGGTATGTCCCCGAGGAACTTCGCCGCGGCAAGCCGTATGACTGGTATCCGCGCGGCAGGGTGGAGATCAGGCGGACGGGCAGGGCGACGATCTATCTCAATCCGGATCTTGCCACGGATGCGGTCATCTCCTATATTACGGAAAAATTTAACTTGCAGCATTTGAACGTGAAAGTCGTTGCGGACGGTTCCAGACATTACGCGTATTACATGGATAAATACGTGACAGAGGCGGCCGAGGAGCAATCATGAAACATACTCCGTGTGCGGGAAGCGGTTGGCGGATAGGGATGAAACTTCGCAGACGGTGCGCACGGCTGCGCGTAAAGCGAGAAAAACGGAAGCTGGAGCGGCTGCCGCTCGGCAAACAGAAGTGGATGGACGGGAAGCTGTACATCGATGACATTCCTCCCTATGTCGGGTCGGAGGCGACGAGCTTTCTGACGGCGATCATCCGCGACTATCTGCGCACCTTTGCAGGGAACGCTTATTCCGTCGGCGGCGCGTACTACGGGAAAGTGCTCGGCAGCAAGGCTTGGGAGCTCCCCCCGACGATGGGGGAGATCGCGAAGATACAGTCGGACGGCGATCTGGAGTGTTGGAAGCAGATGGTGAACGACGTCGCGGATGCGTTTGACGAAGCGGATGACCTCTGGCGCGCAGGTTGGGCTGCCGGCCCGGGAGATGCCGGAGATGCGATTTTTTTGCAGCATCGCAAAAAGATCGCTCAGGCATTTTCCGCGCTCGCCGTCATCTTTCAGGATTTGAACGAATGAACGGGTACGCTTTTCCTCGATATGGAGGGGATAGATCCGGAGTGGTGAAGTGGTTCCATTTTGCGGGGAACGGTTCAAATGTACAAAATTTGGTACATGAAATGTTGTATGATAGAAATGTAACAGGCGACGGCGCATGCAAGAGGGCGCAGTTGCCGCAGAAGAAAGAGGGGGGATATTCCATGTGTGTTCATGATCAGAAAAGTAATCAGAGAAAGCGCGTTTTTGCGCACGCCTTCATGCTGCCCGAAACCATCTGCGATCAGCTTTGCAGGCTGCAGCGCCTTGTCGCCGTGTCGGAGGACGGCGAAGCGTTTTGCGGCGAGGTCGACCAGAGCCGTTACAGCGAGTCCGGCTGGGAAGTCTGGGAGGCCTTCCGTGCCTATTGTGCAAAGCTTGACTTGCGTCCCGGCGTGGATGAAGTATGGTATTCCGAAAGCGTCAACGAGTCGTTTGACGAGCCCGTCGCGCCCTGCGCGGACTGTAAATATGAACACTGCTTTGTCCTCTCCGACAACATGGAATATCTTGCCCGCTGGGAATTGCGGCGCATGCAGTGGGGATATGACGAAAAGTGCGTGCACCTCGCTGCGCCCATTCCGCTCGAAGAGCTCAAAGCGAGCTGCGGCTACGATGCGGCGAATGAGCCGTACGCAGGGCGCGATCTGTACCGCAAATATCGGGAAATGATCGACAAAGACACGTTTTCCGAAGAAGAGTGCCTGCGGATGGCAAAATACGTCGAGGGCAACCGCCAATTCGCCGCGACGGTCAGCGAAACGGCGGGCGCTATGATTGAAGCGCTCGTGCGTCTGAAAAAGAGTGCGCCCGCATTGTATGCAAAGTGCCATGCGATGCTCCTGCGTGATTTTAAGAACGCATCGGAAGACGAGCAGGAAGCGCTCTGCGACTTCTTTGATTGGCTGGACGATGAGGAGCGTGACCGCTGTCTTGAAAACGTGCAGCCGGTTCCCGCGCAGAACGCTCCCGCGTGGGAAGGTAAGATCGAAGCGCTCAGGCGGGCAGAAGAAAGGGGCGTCGGGATAGAGCAATGCGCGGCATATCTTTCGGATGCGATTGAAACAGAGCAAAAGGCAGAAGCCGCCCTCTGGGAACGGCGCAAGCAGGCGCTTGAGGAGTTGCGGCAAAAGTATGCTGTGGAAGCGCCCGTCTGCGGGCCGATGTATATGACGCAGGACGGTACGCTCATCGACTGCACCTCTTTCCCGAACGGACATGCGGACATTTCCGTCTGGCTGAATGAAAGGGGACTGGAGATCGATCATGAGCCCGGGAAGCCGTCCATGTTGCTGCAATATATGGGCTGGGTACGGCTGAATACCAAGGTCGGGTACGCAGATTATGATGCATTTGTACCGACGCCGCAGCAGAAGCAGCGTCTGGCGGAAATTTTTGAGGGTGAGAAAGATGACGGAACGCGAAAGAACGGATGAACAGAGAGTGGGAAGAAAGATTCAGTTCTCCAAGAAGAAAAATGCCGTGACCTTTATCGGGTATCTTGCGGGCGAGCGTGTCTTTTGTCTGAGGACGAAGCAAGGGGGCTCCAAAAAACTCGTCTTGCGGGGAGAGGTCTGTACCATTGACGACGGGAAAAGCTACTGTCTTACCGAGGAACAGCTTCAGCGGCTGAACGCCGCCCAAGCGCAGTTTGATCTCGACTTCGGCACGGCGCGTCAGGGCGGTGGCGGCTTTCTGTGTGCCCGATCAGACGGGGAAACGCGGTATGCGCGACCGCTTGCGGGCGGCGAGTATCATTTTTTCGCCGAGAGCGCAAACGGCGACGTGCGGCAGAAGAAGGGAACGGTCTTTGATTATCTTACCGATTATTTTGATCTTCGTCTCATTCTTCCCTTCCGCGGACGGGATTTTGAGGCGGAGGAGCGGGATCGGGCGGCGTATCGCAGGCGGGAGGAGGCGCTCCTCACGGCGCTCGGGGACAACTTTATCGCCTGCGAGATAAAGTATCTGAACGATCTTGCAAGCCGCGAAGAGGTGGAATTTCTCATCCGCTCGGACGGAAAGCCCCGCTTTTTCAAGCAAAAAGAGGTGTATGGGACGGAGGATGTCAGACTTTTGAATGCGCAGCCCATCCCGCGCAGTTTCTTTCACCCGTCCTTACAATATCGGATCACGGTGGAGATCGACGGAATGCAGTTCCGGACGTTCTATCATTGGAACAGCGACCGCCTGTCCGTAAAGGGAGAAGCAAAGAGTACCTGCATTGCGATCTCGGGGGAACTCAAGGAGCACATCCGCGTGTTTACGGGCGGGGATGAAGTTCTCAGGAACAAACATTGGTGGTGAAAGAGATATGTTCGGTGCAATGTTTGGGGATATCGTCGGCAGTCGGTTTGAATTTCATAACTGCCGCAGTAAGTCGTTTGAATTGTTTCATCCGGGTTGTTCTTTTACGGACGATACCCTGATGACGCTCGCCGTTGCCGATGCGCTCGCAAATGCCGGCGGAACGGATGAACAGGCGCTGACGCGGGAGACCATTCGCTCGATGAAGGCGATCGCTGCGAAATATCCTGATTCCGGATGGGGGCTTTGGTTTTTGCGCTGGCTGAACAAGGAAAACCCGCAGCCCTACCAAAGTTTTGGAAACGGGGCGGCGATGCGCGTCTCTCCCGTCGGGTGGTATGCCTGCAGCGAGGAGGAGGTGAGGCGTCTCTCCCGGATCGTCACCGCCATTTCCCATGATCATCCGGAGGGGCTCAAGGGGGCAGAGTGCGTCGCCATGTGCGTCTACCTGGCGCGCAGCGGCAGTACAAAGGAGCAGCTTTTGGCGCGGGAAAGGGAGTACTATCCCGAGATCGGAAGTTACACCTGTGCGCAGCTCTCTCAAACGTATCGCTTCGATGAGAGCTGTCAGGGGACGGTGCCGCAGGCACTCACCTGTTTTTTTGAGGGGACGGATTTTGAGGATACGATCCGCAATGCCGTGTCCGTCGGCGGTGATGCGGATACGATCTGCGCCATTGCGGGCAGCGTTGCCGAGGCGTTTTTCGGCATGACGAATATGCAGCGCCTGTGCGTCATTTTATGTCTGCCCGAAGATCTCACGCCGATCATCACAAAGTTCAGGGAGGTATGCACGCGATGAAATGGGCAGAGAGAATACAGCCGTTCTTTGATGCGTGGCGGGAGTCCTCTTTCATATTGGCTTGGCACGACCATTGGGTGCGTTGGGGAACGCTCCTGCGCGTCAGGACGTTTGGCGACGAGATCCCGCTCAACGTCGAAGTCATCGGCGATTTTCCGCGCGGGCTCAAAAAAGAGGATCCGCTCGATCTGGAACTGCGTTTCTATTTTCTGAAAGGGGAGTTTTTCCGGGACGAGGCGGAATATTATCGGGAAAGCAAGTCGCACAGGGCGGCGGAGTCCGTCATTCCCTGCGGCACGTTCAGTCCGACGCGCGATCCCGCATTTATCGAGAGCGCGACTGTGCTTCTCAGCGGCACGGTGCTCTCGGCGAGACCTTTTTTTGTGGACGGAGAGAAGATGTATGCGATCGATCTGCGCCTGTGGGAGAACGTGCTGCGCGTCGTTTCCCGCGACGGGTACGGGGAACTCGGCATTCACGAAGGAAACATCTTAAGCGGACACTTCGGTGTCTCCGGGAACGTCAGGCGGCGGGAGGAAACATGATGGAGATGACAGACTTTCTCAATTCCGGGGATATTGCCGAACATTGGCGCAGGATCGGCTTTTTCTGCACGCCCCTGCAGAGCGCCTATCTCGTATGGCACAACCGCACAAAGACGCTTGCCGAAAAGCATGCGGCGTGGCGGGAGATCATACAGTCGATGCCCGACTGCCCCGTCGCCGAAGGACACCGCAAAACCAACATGGGGCTCTCCGATGCGCTTGCCGGCAGTCTGCACGAATTTTTGCGCGCGTTCATTTCATTGCGGGAGAATCTGATCAAACGCTTCTATCAAAAGGGCGATCATGCCGTCTATCGTTACCGCGTCCTCTACGAAGGGGATGAAGATTGGAGCAGAGACAGCTGGCTGTATGACAGCGCAGATGATTGCTTTGATGACATAAGTGTCGACGAAAAGCTTGTTCCATCCATTCTCTATGTGCAGCTCACAAAACAGTGGATCGGGTCGGATCGGGCAATCACGCTCTTCGCGAGAGCAGATCAGACGATTTTGCAGCTGGATGCCGATGGCCTTTCAGAGGCGGAAGCGGACCTTCTTCGCGCATTTGAATGGATGTGGATTGATTTCCCGACGCCCTTTCAGCGGGGAGACATTGTCGTCTCTCCCTATTCTCCGTTCGGCTATACCCTCTGTGGGAATGAGCCTTTTGTTCTCGCCAATCTTTGCAGCTGGGGAAGCGAACAGCTGCGGCAGAACGGATATCCCGACGAAGATAAAAGATATGCGTGGGCGGATCGTCTGCTTTGCCGCCATCGGGAATGCGGCGACGAGACGGACATGACGGCGCACGGGTATTTCCAGAACGAGGACGGGAGCGTCTATTACGAGTGTATGCATCATTATCTTGATCTGGAATATGATCGGGAGAAGCCGCAGGGCATGCGCAGGGTCTTAACGGCGTTTTCCTCCTTCGAGCGCGGGGAGATCGACGGAGAGCTTTTGTCAATTGCCTATCATGTGCTTCTCGAAGAGGAGCGGCTGCGGCGCGAGCGGGAAAAACTTTCCTGCTTTACGGACGAGGGCTTGCGCCTTGCGGGGCTGAAATGAAGATCTGGCTGGACGATCTGCGCCCCGCGCCCGCGGGTTTTGTTTGGTGCCGCAGCGTCAACGAGGCGAAGCGCCTGATTGCGGAACAGGAAACGTCGCAGCCGATCGAATGCATCGACTGCGACCACGACCTCGGCGACTATGCCGACGACGGAGGGGACGGGATCAGACTTCTGGATTGGCTTCTGGAGCGCGGTACTTTGTATCCCGTCGCATTGCATACGATGAATCCCGTCGGGCGCGACAATATGCGGCGCATGCTGCAACGACATTGGATGAAGGAGAAAACATGATCAGTTTGTATGAGCGTTTGAGGAAGAACAAAGTTGTCGTCGTTGATATAGAAACGACGGGGCTCGTTTGCGGCGAGGAAGGCAGGGAGAACGATCGCATTCTCGAGATCGCGGCGATCCGTCTGGAACATTTAAGGCCCGCGGAGACATTCCACACCTATGTTGCCAACCCGCAGCCGCTCTCTGAAGAAGTTGCGGCGCTGATCGGCATTTCCGATGAAATGCTCGCAGGGGCGCCTCCCGTGCAGGAGGCATTGAAAGCGCTTGCGGAATTTGCAGAGGGCGCCATTCTCGTGGGCTACAATCTGCCCTTTGACTGTAAATTTCTCGATTTTTGCGGCGCGCAGAGCGGCGTGAGTTTCCCTGCGGATCGGGTGGATCTTCTGCCGATCGCCAAGCGGCTGCTCGGCAGGAGTGTGGAGAGTTACAATCTGCAGACGGTATGGAAAGAATGTTTGCCCGGCAAAGCGGGCACGGGAAAGAAGCTTGAAACATGTATGCAGCAGGCGGAAGCTGCCGCAGATCTTGCGTATCTCCTGTCCTATGTGCAACGGAAGCGGCGCAATGATACGCCGATGTATCGCATCGTTGCACAGCGACGCAAAATTCGTCACGAGGTTTTCTTTGCGGCGCAGCAGATTGCATACAATCTGCTGCGGTGTGCGCTGTTCGGGAAAAATCATCCGCTCTTCCCGCTCTGGGTGTATAAGTGCGCCGAAAAACTCGAATACGTCAGCCGTTTTGTGGACAAAAAAGACGCAAAATTGCCGCAGCGGGATTATGAAATGATTTTTACGGGATACAATGAAGCGGTGTGGGAGACGAGAAAACATCTGGAAAGCGGTGCTCATCATGCGTACGGGGCGTATGAGGTCACGGATGAATTGTGCGAGCGGGTGTTCGCCATCTGTGATGCCGTGCGCGTCTCCTGCATGCCGTATCTGATGAGCCGTACGGAGACGTACCATCCCGATGAGTATGCGTCGATCATCATACAGGCGGTGGAAACGGAAGGGAAAAATCGGGAAATCAAAATCGAATACGATTCTAAAAAAAATGCGCTTTATCGTTAAGTCGCAGAAACGGAGGAGATACAATGCCCATCATGCAAAATACGCCGGAAGAAATCAGAAGGCATATTCGGAATCACAGACAGGCGAATGAGGAGAGAGAGGAGATTGCAAAGACCTGCTGCTTTACCGGCCCTCGGCCGAAAAATTTTCCGTGGGGCGGCGACCGGGAACGGGAGGCACAAGTTGTCGCGTGGCTGGAAGAGCAAATCCGCGAGGCGATCGATAGAGGGTATCGTCATTTCATCAGCGGCATGGCGGCGGGTGTCGACCTGATCGCGGCAAGCGTTGTCGTGCGTTTGCGCGGGGAAATGCCGGAGAAGGGCATTGCACTGGAGGCGGCCGTTCCATTTCCGGAACAGCCCTCCCGTTGGAAACAGAAAACGCAGGCAGAGTACTTCCGTCTGCTTGCGCTGTGCGATCGTGTGAGCATGTTCTCAGAGCGCTTTTCCGTCGCTGCATACAGGGAGCGGGACAGATATATGGTCGGCGCATCCTCGCTCGTCATCGGTGTGGAGAGCGTCCCTGACGGTGGCACGGCGCGCACGCTGTCCTACGCGAAGGCGCAGGGACGGAGGATCGTGCTGCTCGGGAAGGACGAGATTTACTCTTGGGACAAAACAAAAGGCAGCTGATAAAGCCCTTGGGCGAATGCCCAAGGGCTTACAAGGTTTGCTTTGCAAGTGAAAGAATAGGGTTCCCAAAAAAGATTCGCGCAGCGGAGATTTTTTGGGCGAGAAGGTACCAGTGCCCCGTTGCCTAAAGGCAAAAAAACACAGGGCTCCCACAAATATTTTGCGCAGCAAAAGATTTGTGGGAAGAAGGGTGAGGGCGTATGTTCTGCCGACAACCCCGGTGGGGTTTCGGCATACGCCCGAACTTCGGAATTGCCCATTGTGCGGGCAATTCCGTGACCGAGCGCAGCATCGACTGCGCGAGAGGGCCGGCGTAAAAGCGGAAGGGATGAGCTTTGCTCATCCCTTTGCAACGGGCGCCGTGTCCCGACGTGGTGCCGCCGCGCGAGGACGAAGTCCGAAGCCCAACCGCCCGACGCCGAAGGCGGCGCACGAGCGCAGCCGAAGTAGGGGACCCCTTCAGGGGTGTCGGTTGAGCGGGAGCGAGAAGGTACCAGTGCCCCGTTGCTGAAAAGTAAAAAGGGCTCCCGCAAATATTTTGCGCAGCAAAAGATTTTGGGGAAAAAGGGTGAGGGCGTATGTTCTGCCGACAACCCCGGTGGGGTTTCGGCATACGCCCGAACTTCGGAATTGCCCATTGTGCGGGCAATTCCGTGACCGAGCGCAGCATCGACTGCGCGAGAGGACCGGCGTAAAAGCGGAAGGGATGAGCTTTGCTCATCCCTTTGCAACGGGCGCCGTGTCCCGACGTGGTACCGCCGAGCGGACTCGAACCGCTACGCCTTGCGGCACCGGATCCTAAGTCCGGCGCGTCTGCCAATTTCACCACGGCGGTATGTGCCCCTATTATAGCAAATGCCGCCGTCTGTTGGCAAGTAATTTTTATGCGTTCTTGGGGACCGTCTTTCCCGCGGGCTGCGGCTGCGTTGCCGCCTCCGCGCTGCGGCGGTCCTTGCCCCAGAAGAAGAGGGCGAGTGTCCCGGGTCCGACGTGCGAGACGGTGCAAAGGTCGTAGTACTCGATGATGATGTCCTTCGCACCGCGTTCGCGGATCATGTCCGCAAGCAGCAGCGCGTCCTGCAAACAGTCTGCATGCGTGATGGCGACCGTCTGGCTCTCGGGGCGTTCCACGCGCTGAGCAAAGGTGTCCGCAATGACGGCAAGCGCCTTCTTCCTGCCGCGCGCCTTGGTGTACGCGGTGATCTTGGCGTTCTTGCTGCCGTCCGCCTGCAACACGGGCTTGACGCCCAGAATGGTGCCCGCGATCGCAACCGTTTTGGAGATGCGTCCGCTGCGGCTTAAATATTTGAGATCGTCCACCGTGAAAAAGCTGTTGACCTTGAAGGCGTTATCGTTGCCCCAGGCTGCGCACGTCTCGATGCTCTCGCCGAGGTCCCTCAGATCTGCAAGACGGAGCGCAACCAGTCCTTCGCCCATGGAGGCGTTGGCGCTGTCGACGACGCATACCTTTCTGTCGGGGTAGTCCTGCATGAGCATCGCCACGGCGTCCGTCGCCTGCTTGAAGGTGCCGCTCACGCCCGAGGAGATGATGACGAGCAGTACGTCCTTTCCCGCCTTCATTTCAGGCTCGAGCGCGTCATAGAACGCGGCGCTGGAGATGAGCGACGTCTTGATCTCGACGCCCTGGCGCAGCAGCTCGTATTGCGCGAGCGCCGTCTCCTCAAAGGGTACGTTCTCGTCAAAGCAGAGGCGGTCCTCGCCATTCACGATGCAGTGATAGGGAATGACGTGAATGTCGCGCGCGCGGCGAATGTCCTCAGGGATATTCGCGGCCGAATCCACATAGAGCGAAAAAGTTTTCATGGTATCAGATCTCCCGAACTTATAATATCGTCGTACCGGCGGGCAGGCGGTAAAGTTTGCCGCTCCCGCGTTTTCCTTATCTTACCACCGATGCGCCCGGAATACACCCTATTTTTGGAAAAAACGCCTCTCGCATTTGCCGCGCGCCGTCTATTTCCCGAAAAGGGCTCTCCACCGGCGTAAAAAACGGCTCTACTCACAGTAGAGGCCATAAAATTGCCACAAAAATGCCTCTTTTTGCCTCAGATGTACAGGAATGGGACAAAGCGTCGGATGCATATACCAATGCAGGAGGTGTGCGATGCTGGAACTTTTGTGCAGACTGATGTGCCGTCTGTTTTTCTTTACGGGCTCCGTACGGGACGAAGGGTCGTATCCCAGGCCGCTCTCTCCCAAGGAGGAGGCAAAATATCTTGCCTTGGCGCGGGAAGGGGACGCCGCCGCCCGCGACAAGCTCATTCGTCACAACATGCGTCTGGTGGCGCACGTCGTCAAAAAATATACGGGTGCGGCGGAGACGGACGACATGATCTCGGTCGGGAGCATCGGGCTTATCAAGGCGATCAACACCTACGAGCCCTCGCGCGGGACGCGGCTCGCGACCTATACGGCGCGCTGTATCGAGAATGAGGTGCTCATGTTTATCCGCGCGGGCAAAAAGCACAAGGCAAACGTCTCGCTGTCCGATCCCGTCGGCACCGATAAGGACGGCAACGAGCTGACTATTATGGACCTGCTGTTTGAAAAGGAGGATAAGGTCTTTGGCAGCGTGGAACACTCGCTCATGCTGGAAAAGTTCCTGTCCGCCGTCAAGCGGCTTCTGGATGAGCGGGAGACGCAGGTCATCTGCATG
This sequence comes from Candidatus Gallimonas intestinigallinarum, assembly GCA_019116405.1. The sequence goes on from DXBS01000041.1 coordinate 29,045, forward strand.
CGCTATGCGCTGACGGGCGGCGCTCCCATGCCCCAGCGCGAGGTTGCGCAGCGGCTGAAGATCTCCCGTTCCTACGTCTCGCGCATTGAAAAGCACGCGCTGGAAAAATTACGCGCGGGGCTCAGGCGGGAGGACTTCTTCGCCGACTGAACTTATACATTCCATAAGCAACATTGATATTTATTTCATTGACATCGGACTTTTCATAAGCTATAATCATACAAAAGCAATGACGAAGAGGAGTACTTCGGGGCACGCTTTCAAAGAGAGCGGGGGCATGTGAGAGCCCCGCAGAGCGTCCGGGGGAAGAACACTTCCGAGCCGCGACCTGAACGGGGAAAGCCAAGTAGGGAAGCCGTGACCGCCGCGTCAGAGCGGAAGCTCTTATTGTGCGAAAGCCTTATTGAGAGCGAGAGGGACCGCCTTTGTGCGGTAAATTAGGTGGCACCGCGGATACACGGCTATTCGTCCTAAATTTTCAGGGACGTATGGCCGTTTTTTCGTCCACGGAGGAGTTTTTTATGTGTGCGATCTATGTTTTGACGGGAAAGAGCATCACGCCTGCAGAGGCGGAACTGGCGTTTTACCGCACCGCTTCGCGCGGGCCGGATATGAGCAACTTTTCGGAGACGGCGGAGGGCTATGTCGGCTTTCACCGCCTCGCAATCATGGGCTTGAACGCGGCGGGCATGCAGCCCTTCTACCGCGGCGGCAACTTCGTCGTGTGCAACGGCGAGCTGTACGGCTTCCGCAAGGTCAAGCGCGAGCTGGAGGAGATGGGCTATTCCTTCATCTCCGATTCCGACTGCGAAATCTTGCTGCCCCTCTATGAACTGTACGGCACGGATATGTTCGCCCGCCTGGATGCGGAGTTTGCCTGCGTCATCTATGACGCAAAGACCCGTTCCTATATCGCCGCGCGCGATCCCATCGGCATCCGCCCGCTCTACTACGGGTACATGGCGGACGGCAAGATCGCCTTTGCGAGCGAGCCCAAGAACCTCGTCTCCGTCGTCGAGGGGCAGATCCTGCCCTTCCCGCCCGGGCATTACTATAAGGACGGCAAGTTCGTGTGCTATCTCGACTTGACCCGGGTACATACCGTCATTCATGACGATCCGGAGACGGTGTGCAAGAACATCCGCGAGAAACTCATCGCGGGCGTGGAAAAGCGGCTGGATGCGGACGCGCCCGTGGGCTTTCTGCTCTCGGGCGGGCTGGATTCCTCCCTCGTGTGCGCGATCGCGCAAAAATTGCTCCCGCGTCCTATCCGCACCTTCGCCGTCGGCATGCGCAAGGACGCCATCGACTTAAAGTACGCAAGAGAAGTCGCCGACTATATCGGCAGCGAGCACACCGAGATCTACATGACGCGCGAGGACGTGCTGGAGTCGCTGGAGTTTGTCATCAAATCGCTCGGCACATATGACATTACGACCATCCGCGCCAGCATGGGCATGTATCTTCTATGCCGTCAGATCCATCTCTCAACCAATGTGCGCGTTCTGCTGACGGGAGAGATCTCCGACGAGCTCTTTGGCT
>DXBS01000042.1 GCA_019116405.1 Candidatus Gallimonas intestinigallinarum
GCAAAAAACAGTACAAAAAGCCGATTACAGGAACTCGAAGAGAAAAAGAAAGAACTTGAAGAAAAGATACTGCTTGAGAAGAGTAAAGTCAAAGCCTCTATTTCACGGGAAGAAATAAAAACCTATCTGAAATATGCTATGCAACAATCTCCGAAGCCATTGCTCGATCTGCTACTGCAAAAGGTTATCGTATACAAAGACAGAATCAAAATTTATATGAAATATGTAGGCGATACACTAAGCAATGACTCGCCCGACAAAAACGATACCCCCGACGGAACCGACTCCGTTCGGGGGCTTCTTATTTTATCATATTCAATCCTGAAATTCATTTTGCCCCATTTACTTCCAAAGATAAATTCTGCTTGTTTCTACATAAACAAACTCAATCCCACCTACTTCCTGCACATAGTCATCCGGATCTTTCTCTTCAGTTGTATCAATATAACGAGTATTGCGATAACGAACAGCATAATAGCCGTTATAACAACCGAGATATTTGACAATGCGTATATCCTCTGCCGTCGTATTTAATTCGTCTGCATAACCAGTATTGGCTCCATCATTTCGATAACTCTGTGCAACACATTCCCGAATCTTTTGCGCGGTGTTTTCGCTCAGTTCCCCAATCGGTTCCGGCGTAAAACCCTCCAACGCCTCCTGATTCCTTTCTCTGTCCCCGTTATAATATGCGATATTCAGAAGGTCGTCCCTGTCGATTTCCTGCGCATCGTAAACGTCCTGCAAGGGATACAACACGCCGTAATCTTGTACACAGCCGCTCATTACGCACAGTCCGATCAGAAAAACACACAATATCGTTGCAAATCTTTTCATATAACCTCCTATAATCTCCCATCAAAAAAACTCTCATTCCTTCTGCAAATATATCAAAAACAAAAAGGCACAACATAACATATCTGCTCTGTTGTGCCCGATCAAATACCCATTGGAACATCCTCCTCTCATTCAAAATTTCAATCCATCTGCCTTCTTCTTTTGTTGACCATAATGTAAAGTAGTTGTCGTACAATTAAATTCTATCACTAATTGTTAGGTTCGTCAATAGCTTTCAGAAAATTCATACTTGAATTCCGGTCGCTTGAATCCGGATAACCTCTCTTTGCTTGCTACACGATTTACTTCGCCATGAAAGGCTGCATCGCGAAAGAGGGGGCTGCGTGGCAGTCCCCTCTTTCGCTTGATTTTTGTTTCGATATCCTGTATACTTTTGTTATGGTACTCCGCCGCTACCGGTCATCGGACTGCAATGCAATCATTTCCCTGTTCCGCGAGACCGTACACACGATCAACCGAAAAGACTACAGCCGGGAACAATGCGACGCATGGGCGCCCGCCGAAATTAATGCAGGGCAATGGGACGATCTGCTCTCCTCACATCTGACACTCGTCGCAATTGAAGGCGAAACGATCGTCGGATTTGCCGATATGGACGATACGGGCTATCTCGACCATCTCCATGTCCATGCAGGCCATCAAAGGCGCGGCATTGCGACTGCCCTCTGCGATGCGCTGGAGGCGGCAATCGGGCGCGAGATCTACACAACACACGCCTCGATCACGGCGCGCCACTTCTTTGAAGCGCGCGGCTATGCCGTCGTCCAAGAGCAGCAGGTAAAAAGACGCGGCGTCCTGCTCACCAATTATATCATGCAAAAACGCGCTCCGTAAGGGGCGCGTTCGCTTACTTTGTATAGGGGCGCACGGGGATAACCTCAGCGACCGTCTCCTGCAAAATGCGGAAATTCTCTTGGCTGTTGGCGGCAAGCAGAATGACGGGAGAATCGTGGCGCAGGCGCTCATTCGGCACCGTGCCGACCACCCCGCCCGCCTCGCGCAGGACGACCGCGGCAGCCGACCAGTCCCAGGGAAATAGCCTGATCTCAAAGTACAGCTCCGCCCTGCCCGCCGCGAGATAGCACAACTCCAGAGACGCCGTCCCGATCCTGCGGAAATCGTCAATGCGCGGATAGAGCCTTTGAAGCACCTCCATGCACTGCGGCGCGAACTGCTTTTCGTACACGCTGAACGCAGTGAAAAAGAGGGAATGCGCAAGGTCGCGGTCGGAGACGCGCAGCCGCGTCCCGTTCAGGTATGCGCCCTGCCCCTTGACGGCGGAGAACAAATCCTCGGTAAACGGGTTGTAGACGACGCCCAGCACCTCCTCGCCCGCCTCGACCAGCGCGACGGAGATTGCGGAAAGGCACATGCCGCGTACAAAATTGGACGTTCCGTCGATGGGATCGACGACCCACATGAGCGCCTCGTTTCCGCCCTCGTCCGACTCCTCGCCCAGAAACGCCGCCTGCGGCAGCAACTGACGCAGTTTGTCCTTCAGCGTCGCCTGCACGCCGGTGTCTGCGGTCGTCACCAGATTGGACGCCGACCCCTTCTCCGCGACCGTAAATGCGCCCGTCATAATGGGCTTGCAGGCGCAGACGATCGCGATAACCTGCTGCAAGAATGTTTGCGTGATATGCATCTGATACCTCAAAAAAGGACGAGCAGACAGCTCGTCCTTTTGCTATTATTTCTTGCCGAGCATTCTGCGGATGAAGGGCGGAAGTTTGTTGTCGTGATCTTCCTCCTCCGCATCGTAGTCGGGATCGGGCATGTCCGGCTCGGGAACCGGCTGTTCATAAGCCGCCTCCTGCACCGGAGGACGCACATTGTTATTCGGTGCCGGAGCAGGCGCCGGCGTAACGGGCGTATAGTAGGGATTGTAGGGATTCTGCGTGTAGCCGGGCTGCTGATATGCGCCGTTGTTCGGCTGACCATATGGACTGCTCTGCTGACCGTAGGGATTGGTCGGCACGGACTGCGGCGCGGGCTGGGGAGGGACGGTCATCGTCACTCTCTGTGCGGGCGCGGACGGCTCCGCGCTGCCTGCGGGCGGGAAGCCCGTTGCAATGACGGTGACTTCGACTTCGTCCTGCACGCTCTCATCGATGCATGCGCCGAAGATGATATTTGCGGAGTAATCGACGACGCCGTGAATGAGGTTCGCCGCCTTGGTGACCTCGTCCAGCGTGAGGTCCGGACCGCCGACAATGTTGAGCACGACGCCCGTCGCACCCTCGATGGTCGTCTCCAGCAGGGGCGAATTGACGGCAAGGCGGACCGCGTCAATGATGCGGTTTTCGCCCTTTGCGACGCCGACGCCCATGTGCGCGAGGCCTCTGTCCTTGAGGGTCGTTCTGACATCGGCAAAGTCAAGGTTGATGAGCGCGGGCGTGACGATGAGGTCCGCAATGCCGCGGATACCCTGCTTCAAGACCTCGTCCGCAACGCGAAGTGCATCCGTCATCGTCGCGTTCTTGGGCACGACCTCGCGGATCTTCTCGTTGGGGATGATGATGATGGTATCGACGTACTTTCTGAGGTTGTCGATGCCCTTGATCGCGTTGTCCATTCTGCGCTTGCCTTCAAATTCGAAGGGCTTGGTGACGACTGCAACCGTCAGGATCTTCTTGTCCTTTGCGATCTTTGCGATGACGGGAGCCGCGCCGGTACCCGTACCGCCGCCCATGCCCGCCGTGATGAACAGCAAATCGACGCCCTCGACTGCCTTTGCGAGCGCTTCTTTGCTCTCCTCTGCCGCCTCTCTGCCAATCTCGGGCTCCGCGCCCGCGCCGAGGCCCTTGGTGCGCTGTGCGCCGATCTGGATCTTCTTCTGCGCCTTGTTGCACGCAAGGATCTGTGCATCGGTATTGACGGCAACATAGTCCGCGCTCGTGATCCCCGCCTCGATCATGCGGTTGACTGCATTATTTCCGGCGCCGCCGACACCGACGACGCAAATTCTGGCAACGCCACTATTGACAAGACCGCTGGGGAGCACCGTGTTCTCGCGCGCAGTCCCGTCCTCTCTTCCGACAAAGGGAATGTTATCGTTGAACATTTTCAACCTCCGAATTTCTTTGCTAATTTATAGAATAAACCTTGTTTCAGATGATCTTCGTACGCCAAATCCAAAAGCGCGATCCGCGAACTCATCGCGGGCTTGTTGTAGTAGGGAAGATCGGGTGCGAGCTGCTCGCAGACGCGGCTGATACGCTTGGAGATGTGCTCCAGTGCACCGCGGATATCCGCCAGCCCTTCACCCGTCACATACAGGGGTTTTGCCTCAAGCTCCTTTCCCGAGCACTCCTCCAGGAAAGCGCCGATCTTCTCGCAGATCCCGTCCAGTCCCTCTTTGACGGTATCGACGAACGCATCCATATCGATCTCATGCGTCACATCCCCTTCCGTGACCTCCGTCTTGGCGCCGCTGCTCTTGGAGAACAGATTCGCTTTAGAGAGCATAGAGAGCGCCGTTCCATACGAGATGGAGAAGCGCTGCATCAGGTGGTACGCGATCTGTCCTTTGCCGACGAAATAGGTCCGTTGCGCAAGAATGCCGTTGCCGAGCAGAACGCACAGCGACGTGGACATAAAGCCGACGTCCAGAAAGAGCGCGTATTCGTCCCGCGTCTCGGACGGAATGAGATAGGTCGCCATCGCAAGCTGCGTGGGCAGATATCGAAGCTCGATCTGCATGTCCGCAAAGATGTGCTCCATCGTCTTTGCAAAATAGTCGCTGCAATAAAAATACGACAGAACGCCGCTGAGCGACGTTGAAGTAAGCCCTATGGGATCGATGACGCGGCGATCGTCCGCAGTTACATAGATCATGCTCGTCGCACGGATAAAGCGAAAGCCCTTTGGCGCCTTCTGACCGCTTGCAAACAGCGCATCCACTTCCTTTTGTCCGATGGTGCGCAGCTTTGGAAAACCGACCAGCTGTTCCTTGGGGACGACACGCGTAAATGCGCCGGGGACGCCGACGAAGAGTTCGCGGATGCGCTCGCCGCAGATGCGCTCCACCGCAGTGACCGCATTCACGACCGCACTCGCAAGTCCCGCTTCATCCAGGAAGCTGCTCTCATCGTAGCCGTCGTATTCTTCCGTTTGGATCGCTTTGAAAACAAACGTGTTATTGACGCCCCGCTCCCCGACCATGACGGATATCTCCGATGAGCGGACGTCCAATACGGCTACGCTTTTTCGTCCCATAAAATTCCCCTTTGCTGCTCCTTTTTCCGTCCGAACAAACTTATAATAGTATTATATACGGCGGCGCGAATATTGTCAAGAAATTGCGGGCAATTTTCCTGCAATTTGCGTCCGAAAATGTCACCGGGGACGGGGTGAAGCATGCAAAAGCGCGCCCCGATCGGGGCGCGCGCAATCGCTCAGCCGTCAATAAAATATTCCGCATTCACCTCGCCCGTCGCACTCACGCGCTGTACGACGATGCTGCCCCGCACGCGCTCCGCTTCGGCAAGCGACAGATACTTCTGCACTGCCGCCGCGCCGAGCTGCGCCGGCTGCTCCGAAGGGTTCCAGACGACGATCTCCACGCCCTCGCGCGTTCCGATACTCAACCGATCAAAGCGCGCCGAAGCGCCGCTGTCCTCCAGCGAAACAGAGATGAGATTGGCGCGCGGCTCGCCGAGCGCCTCCACAAAGGAAGCATATATTTCCAGCAGTTCCGCAACGTAATCGCCTGACAGGATGCCGTTATCAAAGGCGACGGAAAAATCACCCGCGAGCAACACATAGTCCTCGGCCGATGCGACCTCGTCAATGCGCACGCCTTCGTCGTCCACGATCGCGTATCCGCTCTCCGTCTGCACTGCAAACGCCGCATGCCGCTCCTCGATCGTGATGCTCACAGCGGAGGGAAACTGCTTCTCGACGGAAAGGACGCGGAATCTGGGGTCGCTCTCCGCCGTGGCACGCACCTGCTCCAGGTCGAGAAAGGTCGTGCTGCTTCCCAGGTAGGTGTTCAGCTCCTCTTTCAGCTGCTGCGCCGCGCGCTCGCCCTCGGGCGTGCATGTCGAAAAGGACGCCTGGATATAAGCCACGGTAAACACGGCATGAAGCCCTGCCGCAATAACTGCGGCAAGGAGCAAGATCGCTATGAGTGTCGTCAGGAAGGTACGTTTCTTCATCGGTATCCCTTGGCGCGCCCGAAAGAGGCTGCGCTTTTCAGATGCGGACGCGCCTGATATCCGCGCCCAGTTTTCTCAATTTTCCGCGGAAGTCCGCATAGCCCCGATCGATGTGCGAAAGATCGAGCACTTCCGATTCCCCCTCCGCAGAGAGCGCCGCAATGACGAGCGCCGCGCCGCCGCGCAGATCGCCCGCCACGACGCGCGCCACGTGCAGCTTTTTTACGCCGCGCACGAACGCCGTTCTGCCCCGCACCTCAATGTCTGCCCCCATCTTCTGGAGCTCGGGAACGTACTTGAAGCGCGTTTCAAAGAGGTTCTCCACAATGAGCGCGCACCCCTCGCAGGAGGCATTGAGCGCCGTCGCCTGTGCCTGCAGGTCGGTCGGAAACCCGGGGAAAGGCATCGTCTCGATGCGGCGGTTGCACTTGAGCCGCCCGCGGCTTTCCACCCTTATTTTATCATTTTTAGCATGGATTTTGCAACCGTTTTCGCGCAATTTGTGCAGAAGCAGCCGAATATTCTCAGGCGTGACGCCGACGACCTCCACTTCGCCGCCGCATGCGGCTCCTGCAAGAAGATATGTACCCGCCTCGATCCTGTCCTTCATCGGGCGGTAAGTGACGCCGTGCAGCTCTCGTACGCCCTCGATCTCGATGACGTCCGTGCCGGCGCCTGAAATATGTGCGCCCATCGCGTTGAGGAAGTTTTGCAGATCGACGATCTCCGGCTCCTTCGCCGCGCCCGTGAGCACCGTCTTTCCCTCCGCCTTGACGGCGGCGAGCAGGATGTTTTCCGTCGCGCCGACACTGGGGAAATCGAGCAGGATCTCCGCACCGCGCAGTCTTGCGCACTCGCAGAAGATGAAACCGTCCCGTTCGGAGATGGTCACGCCCAACCGCTTTAAGGCATTGAGATGCAGATCGATGGGACGCAGCCCGATGTCGCATCCGCCCGGATAGGCGATGAGTGCGCGGCCAAAGCGTGTTAAAAGCGAGCCGAGCATAAAGACGGAGGAGCGAAGTTCCTTGGTGAGCGCGGAGGAGATCTCGTGACAGCTTGCGTTCGCGCTGTCGATCGTGACATTGCCGTCCGAAAATCCGACCTCCGCACCCAGTTCGCGCAGGATCTGCGCCATGCAAGTAACGTCGGAGATGTTGGGCGCATCGCGGATGATGACCCGCTTGTCGGTCAGAATGGACGCGGCAAACAGAGGAAGTACGGAATTTTTTGCAGACTGCAGCGCGACGCTGCCGCAAAGCCGCCCTCCCCCGTTGATAACGTATTTATCCATAAGTCCTCTCCTTTTGTATGCAAAGGGCGGGATCGCCCGCTCTCATACAGTACATTGTATGAAATGTCAGGCTCGCGTGTGTCTGGACACGCCGTAAACAATGCCCATACCCGTCATGGTAACGATCAGAGAGGTATTTCCCGCCGAGACAAGGGGAAGCGGCAGCCCCGTCGGCGGAATGCAGCCGCTCACGACGAGCGCATTGAGCGCGCTCTGCACGGCAAAGGCGAGCGTGATGCCGCCCGCAAGCAAAAATCCGTACACGTTCCCGCAGCGGCGCGCGATGCAAAATCCCCGCCACACGATAAATCCGATGAGCGCAAACAGCGCGAGCACGCCGAAAAAGCCCGTCTCCTCCGCGATGACGGAAAGGATAAAGTCGCTCTCCGCAAAGGGCAGAAAACGGTATTTCTGGCGGGAATTGAACAGCCCCACGCCGAACGCCCCGCCATTGGAGAGCCCGTACAGGGACTGGATGAGCTGATAGCCCTCGTCCTTGGGCGACGCCCACGGATCCATGAACGCCGAGAGCCGCTGCAGGCGATACGGCTCCATCATGATGAGCACGGGCACGGCGAGCAGGACGGGAATGCAGATGACGGCGATCGCCTTTTTGGAGATGCCGGCAAGAAAGAGCATGCCGATCATGATCGCACCCACGCACATCGTGACGGACATGTTGGGCTCCAGCATGATGAGCACGCAGATCGCAAGCCCGGCCCCCAGAACGGGCAGACATCCTTTGAGTGTGCGCATGCGGGCGGGATCTTTGACGAAGTACCCCGCCGTAAAGATGACGAACCCGAGCTTTGCGATCTCCGAGGGCTGGATGGTAAAAGACCCGAAGCCGATCCAGCGCGTCGCGCCGTAGTTGCTCTTGCCAAGCCCCGGGACAAAGACCAGGGCGAGCAGAATAAGCGAGATGATCAGCGCAGGGATACGGATGCGCCGCAGTTTTTCATAGGGCAGAAAACTGATGCCGATCATCGCCGCCGCGCCGAGCAGAAAGCCGACGAGCTGCTTGCGGAAAAAATACATGGAGTCGCCGTACTGCACTTCGGCATTGTAGCAGCTCGCCGACCAGACGCAGACGACCCCGTACGCCGCGAGCACGAGTACCGCGGCAAGAAAGAGCACGTCCCCCTTACTCGCTCTGTTCGTCCGGCTCGTTGGCACACTCCCCCTCCGCCGCAAGCGCCGCGCGCTCCTTTTTCAGCTCCTCCATGAGGGCGGCAAACCGTTCGCCCCGCTCCTCATAGCTCTTGAACGCGTCAAAGCTCGCCGATGCGGGGCTCAAAAGCACGTTCTGCCCCTTCTGCGCCGTGAGGAAGGCGATACGCACCGCGAGATCGAAGGGACGGCACAGCGTCACCTGCGTAAACCCCTCTTTGACGGCGGCGTCCAACAGACGGAACGCGTTCTCCCCGCACAGCACCGCGTGCACGACGCCCGAGCGCCTGATCGCGGCAAAGAGCGGCGCATAGGAATACCCCTTATCCTTGCCCCCGAGGATGATGACGCTCTCCCCCTTGACGCTCTCCACCGCCTTGATCGCCGCATCGACGTTGGTCGCCTTGCTGTCGTCCAGGAAGGTGATGCCGTCCACTTCGCCGATTTTTTGCAGGCGGTGTCTGATCCCCTTGAATGTCTTGAGCGCCGCGGCGATATAGGCGCCGTTCACCCCCATAAGCTTGCAGGCGCACACTGCGGCGAGCGCGTTTGCCTCGTTGTGCTTGCCCTCGAGCGGCAGATCGGCAAGGGAGGCAAGTTTTTCTTCCCGCCACCAGATCGCGCCGTCCTGTATGTATGCTCCGTTGACGCGCTCCTCCGTCGAGAACCAGACGACCTGCGCGCGCGTCTTTTCCGCAAACGTGCGCAGAACTGCGTCATCGTGGTTGAGCACGACGTACTCGCTCTCCGCGCTGTTTTTCATCAGCCGCTGCTTGAGATAGATATAATTTTCCATCGTGTAGTGGCGGTTGAGGTGATCTTCGGCGATATTGAGAAAGACGGAGACGTGCGGGCGCAGCGAGGTGAGCGTCTCCAGCTGAAAGGAGGAGATCTCCGCAACGGCGATCCCGTCCTCTTCCAACTCCTCGAGGCAGTCGGCGATGGGTCGTCCGACATTTCCGCAGGCAACGGCGCGTTTATGGCAGGCGTTGAAGATGTGCTCGATCATGGAGACGGTGGTCGTCTTGCCGTTGGTCCCCGTCACCGCGACGACGGGGCAGCGCAGCTCGCGCGCCGCAAGCTCCGCCTCGCCGACGATCGCCTTTCCCTCTTTCCGGAAGAGCACGGGCAGCGCGTGATCGATGGGAATGCCCGGGCTTAAAACGAGCACGTCGCACTCCGCGGCGCGCGCGGACAATTCCTCCTTGGAGACGCCGCGGCAACCAAGCTGCGTCAGGTGCGCAATGTTCTTGCGCACCCCCTCGTCCGAGACGTCGTCATAGAGCCAGACGACGCGGGCATGCTTCTTTAGAAGCAACTCCGCGGCGGCGACGCCGGAGCGTGAGATGCCCGCCACGAGAAAGGTCTGCATGGGATAGTACATACGTCCTCCTTAGGGGGCAAGCTGCAAAAAGAGCGTGAGCGCCATGACGGCAGTCACCGCCGCATAGCAGTAGGCGATCTTCCCTTCCGAATACCCCTTCATCTGGAAATGATGGTGAAGAGGCGCCATCAGAAAGATGCGCTTGCCCGTTTTTTTGTAGTATATGACCTGAAGGATGACAGATATGCTCGAAAGGACAAACATAATGCCGAGAATGGGGATAACGAGCGCATTCCCCGAAAGCAGAGCGGCGGCAGAGGCGAACCCGCCCAGGGAAAGCGAGCCGGTATCCCCCATGAACAGGCTCGCTCTGCTCGTGTTGAACACAAGATACCCCGCAAGCGCGGCGGAAAGACACAGGCACAGAACGCTCAGCGCGCCGCCTCCCTGCAGCGAGAGCAGAAAAAAGAGCGCCAGAAAGAACACGGCGCACGTCCCGCCCGCAAGCCCGTCCAGCCCGTCCGTCAAGTTGACGCCGTTGACCGTCGCGACAAACACCAGCACGCCGAGCGGGAGCATCCACCAGCCGATATCAAACGCGAGCTGCGTATAGGGAATGCGCAGCATAGTGAGCCCCTCCAGACAGCAAAAAACAGACGCCATCACGGCGACGGCGAGCTGAAAGATGATTTTCTGATAGGCGCGCAGCCCCAAATTTTTTCCCCGCCGCTTTTTGAGAAAGTCATCCAAAAATCCTACGACGAGATAGCCCAGCCCGACGGCGAGCGTCACCCAGAAGGGCTTGTCCGCTCCGCGCGCGAACGCAAGGCAGACGAGCACGGCGGCAGGGATAAAGGCGAGCCCGCCCATGGAGGGCGTGCCCTCCTTGCCCGCGTGCTCTTTGACATAGGAGAGGATATGTTGTCCCGTGCCCGCGCGCCGCAGCAGCGGGATCGCGAGCGCGCATAAAAGAAGGGACGCCGCAAACGCGCAAAGCGCCGCCAGAAGTAACTGCTGCATCTTATGCCTTCCCGATGATCGATCTTACTACAGCTTTGTCCTCATAGTCGTATTTTATCCCCATGATCTCCTGATATTTCTCCGCGCCCTTGCCCGCAATCAGCAGGATATCCCCGTCCGAGAGTAAATCGAGCGCATAGGCGATCGCCTTTTCGCGCTCCTCGATGGCGACATAGTTTTCGTTCGCCTTGCGATAGCCCGCCTCGATCTCAGAGATGATCGCATACGGGTCCTCGTAGCGGGGATTATCCGAAGTCAGCACGGAAAAGTCCGCGCAGCGCGCCGCAACCTCCCCCATTCCGGCGCGCTTGCCCGCGTCGCGGTTGCCGCCGCAGCCAAAGAGCGCAATGAGCCTTCCCGCGCAGTGCTCCCGCAGCGCTGCGAGCGACTTTTCCAATCCGTCGGGCGTGTGCGCGAAGTCCACAAACACGTCGCCGCCGTGCCATGCACCCACCCACTCCAGCCGCCCGTCCACTTTGGTCGTTCCGATCCCGCGGGAGATCGCCTCGGCATCGGCACCCAGTCTGCGCGCAGCGCACGCCGCCGCGAGCGCGTTGGAGAGGTTGTGCCGCCCCGTCATGGGGACGGTCACCTCGCACAGTTCGTCCTGCAAGTTGAGAATGGCGTCGCAGGCGCGAAGCGTCTCGCTGCGCACGAGGGCGAAGGCGTCGGCGGGCGTCTCCAGCCCGTAAGTCATGTGCCTGACGCCCTTTGCGAGCGTGCGGGAAAAGGCGTCGTCCGCGTTGAGTACGGCAAACCTGCACTTTCCCCGCGTAAACAGCATCCGCTTGGCATCGCCGTAGCGCTGCATGTCGCCGAAAAAGTCGAGGTGATCGCGCGTCAGGTTGGTGAACACGGCGACATCGTAGCAGACGGGCGCCTCCTTTTTGAAGTAGAGCGCGTGTGCCGAGACCTCCATGACGGCGGCATGCATGCCCGCCTGCACCATGTCGGCGAGCAGGGAAAAAAGACAAATCGGGTCGGGCGTCGTGAGCGAAGGCGGGACCTTTACCGTCCCATACGATGCACCGAGCGTCCCGATGAGCCCCGCGTTCTTCCCCGCCGCCCGGAGAATGTTGCAGATCATCGTCGCCGTGGTCGTCTTGCCGTTGGTGCCCGTCACGCCGACCATCTTCAGGCTGCGCTCGGGGTGATGATAGAACGCCGCGGCGATGCGCGCCATCGCCTCCCGCCCATCGGGGACGACGAGCTGCGCACAGGACACAGGGAGCTCTTGTTCGCAGACGACGGCAACGCAACCGCGCGCCTCCGCCTCCGCCGCATATTCATGCGAGTCTGTCTGCTCGCCGTGCAGACAGAAAAAGAGGTCTCCCTCCCCCGCGACGCGGCTGTCCGCGGTCAGCCCGCGCACCTCGGCGTCCCCCTTCAGCATGCTGTGCGGCAACTCCTTTGCAAGATCAGATAGTTTCATTTATACCTCCACCGGCGGGATATTCAGCGTGTCGATGATCCCTTCAAAGATCTGCTTTGCGCAGGGCGCCGCGACCGTGCTGCCGTAATATGCGCCCTGCGGTTCGTCGACGATGACGAGCGCAAGGTATTTGGGGCTGTTTGCGGGAAAGCATCCGATAAAAGAGGAGACGTATTTGCCCTGCGCGATATGTCCGTCCTCGTACTTTTGCGCCGTCCCCGTCTTGCCCGCGACGCGGTAGCCCTCGATATATGCCTTTTTTCCGCTGCCGTCCCGCACGACGCCCTCCAGCATGGAGGTGAGCATCTTGGACGCCTCCTCACTGATGGGCTGCGACAATAAAACGGACGAGGTACGCTCGATGACAGCGCCGCTCTCGTCCACGATCTCACTGACCAGCCGCGGGGCGTAGTACTTGCCGCCGTTGACCGCCGCGGCGCTCGCACAGGCGAGCTGCAGAGGCGTGACCGCGATCGTCTGCCCGAAGCCGATGCGCGCAAAGTCGCAGTCCCGCAAGGTACTTTCGGGCAGCAGCATACCGATCGCTTCGCCCGAGAAGTCCAGCCCTGTCGCGCGCCCGAAGTTGAACGCGGCGAGATAGTCGTAGAAGGTCTCCTTGCCCAGCGACAGCGCGATGTCCACAAAGCACGGATTGCAGCTGTTGTTGAGCGCCTCGGCAAGCGTCTGATTGGAATGTTTCCCGTTCGCGTGATCGCTCCAGCAGCGGATGGTCGTCCCGTCCACCGTGCGCGTACGTGAGGAGGAGAAGATGGCGTTTGGCGCAAAGGCGGCGGTATTGCCCTGCAAATACTCCTCGAGATTGGCAGCCGCCGTGACGATCTTGAAGGTGGAGCCCGGCTCATAGACGTCGCTGACGAGCGCGTTTCTTGAGAGTAAATTGAGCGCGGAGAGATCGTTTCGCGGAATGTCGTTGAGGTCGTAGGAAGGCAGATTGACCATTGCGAGCACAGAAAAGTCGGTCACGTCCAGCACGATCGCCCGCGCCGCCTTGGCAATGTACTCCTGAAGCGCTCCTTCCATGACCTGCTCCGCGATCGCCTGGATGCGGTAGTCGAGGGCGAGCGTCAGGCTCATGCCGTCCGTTGCGGGGATATACGCCGCCGTCGCGCCCTCTAAATCGACGCCGACGAGGTCGGTTTCAAACAAGATCTCCCCCTGCTCGCCCGCGAGAAAGCTGTTGTAATACTGCTCGATGCCCGTCGAGCCGGAGCCGTCATAGGAGGTAAAACCCAGCACCTGACAGGCAAGCGATGCGTGCGGATAGAAGCGGATATCGTCCCGCGCATAGTATACGCCGGCAATGTCCGCGCCCTCGATGCGCTCCACCACGGACTTTTCCACCCGCTTGGCGACAACGATCTCCGAGCGGCTCTTGTCAGTCAGCTTTTCCAGCGTATCTTCATAGG
>DXBS01000043.1 GCA_019116405.1 Candidatus Gallimonas intestinigallinarum
AATGGTTTTGTCTGTTGGCTCGTTTGGATTATCATCGGAAGCGTGTGTGCGGTTGCTACTTGCTTTCTCACAAAAATTTCGTGCTCGAGGAAAATACTTACTATTTTATATCTTCGGCAAATCGCGGAACAATTTGTCAAATTGGATGATTCGCCAGAAGCTCGTCAGGAAATTTTTGTAGAAAAAGAAGATGAGCCAAAGGTGGATGAACAAAAAGAAGCCGAATAGATTTTTCGGCTTCTCTATCATCTTAATTTTGTACCAATACAAGTAAAATAAAGGCGCCCGCGGCGGGCATGCCCGCCGCGGGCGGTTTGTGAAAAAGGTCACGACTTGTCAAGACGGCGGCGGCAATAGCTTGTCCTGCCGCAATGGGGGCATTGCAGGCGGCGGCGCGTGAAGGTGTGCGGCGCAAGGACAAATTGCTTCATCGTCGACACAAAGCGTGTCTTGCAGTGGGGGCATTCAAAGCTGCCCGCCTCGCGGTCGATGACGCAGATGATCGCGATCTGTCCGCCGACGACGAGCAGGGCGACGCACAGGAGCAGGATGCGCGTCCAGGTCTGCATGTCGGCAAGACCCGCGGCGAGCACGAGCGCGACGCCCGCAAGCAGACTGACGGCGCAGAGCGCAATGCACACCGCCAGTTTTTTCTTTGCCTCCTGCCGCGCTTGCAGAAGGCGGGTGACGTTCTCCTCCGCCTGCTGCCGGAAGGTCGCTCCGTCCAGCCGCTTGCCCGAGAGCAGTTCGTTGACGGTGATCTGCAGCGCGTCGCACAGCGGCAGCATCAGCCCGACTTCGGGCAGCCCCTTGCCCGTCTCCCATTTGGAGACGGTTTTCTCGGAAATGCTCAGCCGGTCTGCAAGCGCCTGCTGCGTCATGCCCCGTTCCTTGCGCAGTTCCCGGATAAATTTCCCCGATGCGATCTGATCCATAATTCCTCCTTGTATGCCTATTGTATCAGAAATTTGCTGAAATGTACACCCACGCTCCGCAGAGTTTCTAAAAATGCGGGAATTTTTGGGCGGGTGGAAGAATACAAATTTGTTTTGAGTGAGAGTAAAAAACATTGACAATATGTACATATATGTGTATAATTAATAATTAGTTTGAGATGTTGTCCTTGAGAAACCATCTCACTAAATAAAAAACAAGGAGTTATTTATGAGGAAAGTTTTATTTGTAGCAATGGCCAGTATTTTATTTATGTATGGGATGTTTTCACTTTCAAAATTGCCTATTTTTGCAAGTGCTGAACAAATGCCTGATACAGATATATTAATGGTAGTGGCAGATGAATCAGAGGCACAGGCTTTAGCAAACACGCAGCAAGATCATTTAGAGGTTATCACAAAAGACCAATTATCGTTAAAAGATAATAACCATATAGCTTATGCAGTTTCTAGGGATTTGTTTGATTTGCCACTTGTTTCTCAAATTCTTAATGAGGCATATAGCAAGCTAAATGCTAGAATATATATTTACGGGGGATTGTCTATTCGAGATTATAAACAGCTTTTAAATATGGATGAATTGTATATATCAGTAAATATTTGTAATAACCAAGATATTGTAACTTCTTCGATTAAAATGGGTTTCGTGGATGAAGATAAAATAAATCAGATTATATGCCTTTCAAGGAGTGAAAATTATCAGAGTTTGATTGTGAGCGGAAATGAAATGCAAGGCTTTGATGCGCAAAATTTTATTGTTCGTCATTATAATCGAACATATGTTAATCCGTTTGCACGAGAAGCTACTATTATTCAAAGCTCTTTTAATCACGTTGTTTGGGCAAATACCTATTTTTATATAAACGTGGACTATATGTTATACAAAGACGACGCAGAAAGCGATATAAGCCATGACTATTTCGCACTTAGAACAAATGTTACCGGTTGTACGGATAACGGCTATGATACTTGTCGTGAAATACAAGTTAAGCATCAATTAATACACTCTTCAGACAATGTGACTGATTATGTTCCCAAAGATACTAGCAGTGCAACGAATGTGAATGTGAGCTTATCATATGGACCGTCGGCGTCTGCCAGCATTGGTTTTTCGTTTGGATCTGGTGCGGGACCTACAATTGATTCTACATATACTCCCAATGAAAAATTGGTGGAATGGAAGGTTTCTAAGTATTGGTTCTTTGGAAGTAATTTTACTGGCGATATGTTTTCATTTGGGTCATCATGGGCTACTCGCATGAGCCCTGTAAGGGTTAGCGTTTCAACTTACGGGTGTTTTGATTTGCCGCATAACTATCAAACTAATACGGGTTGGGATACTCAGGAAGTTGTATTTTATTATTGAGGTGATGGGAAATGTATCGCGCATTGAAAGTTCTTGCGTTTGTTGTTGGGGTCTTCGGAGCCTGGGGCTTTGCCGCCCCGCAGAGCTGGATGGGACTGCTCACGCTGTCCATTACCATCGGGTTTGGGGGCCTGATCTTTGCCGCCGCCTGCTGTTTTGAGCAGCTGCATCGTGACATGAAAGGGGACGCACAGGAAAACGAGGAACAAGAGGAGCAATGAATAAGGCGCCGCTTCGGCGGGATCAAGAAAGCGCCCGCGGCGAGCAAATGCTCGCCGTGGGCGCGTTACAAGACCGCAAAAACATAATACGCGCCTCGGCGGTTGCCGAGGCGCGCAAAGTTGTAAGTTTTATCGGTTGATGACGGCTTGCAGCACGTTGTCGGGCGCCTGCTCGTAGCGGGCAAAGCTCTCGGTGAACTTGCCCCTGCCCTGCGTCATGGAGCGAAGGCTCGTGGCGTAGGTTAAAAGCTCGCCCTGCGGCGCTTCCGCGGTGATGACCTGCATGCCGCCCTCGGTGTCCATACCGATGATGCGGCCGCGGCGCTTGTTGAGGTCTCCCATGACGTCGCCCACATACTGTTCGGGTACGGCGATCTTGAGCTTGGAGAGTGGCTCCAACAGGACGGGCGATGCGTTCCTGATGCCCTCCTTGAAGGCGATCTCCGCCGCCGCCTTGAACGCCGCTTCGGAGGAGTCGACGTCGTGATAGCTGCCGTCGTAGAGCACCGCGCGTACGCGGATGACGGGGTAACCCGCGAGCACGCCGTGGGGCAGGCATTCCATGAGTCCCTTTTCGACGGCGGGGATGTACTGCTTGGGCACCGAGCCGCCCACGACTTCCTCGGCGAACTCGAAGTCCCTCTCGCACGGTTCGAAGCGGATCTTGCAGTGCACGTACTGACCGTGTCCGCCCGTCTGCTTCTTATATTTGCCCTCGGCGTTCGCCGTTCCGCGGATGGTTTCCTTGTATGCGACGGCGGGCGTGCGGAAGTCGGCGTCCGCGCCGAACTTGGACTTCAACTTTTTGCGGATGACGTCAAGGTGCACTTCGCCCTGACCGCCGACGAGCGTCTCGCCCGTGTCGGGGTTCTTGGTCACGGTAAAGCTCTTGTCCTCCTCGGCAAGGCGGTTGAGCCCGCCGAACACCTTGTCCTCCGTGCCCCGCACGGCGGCGTACACCGCCATATACAGAACGGGCTTGTGGAAGGGGATGGGGTCGAACATGACGGGGGCGCTCTCGTCGCACAGCGTGTCGCCCGTGCCCGTGTTCGCGAGCTTGTTTACCGCGCCCAGATCGCCCGCGCCCAGCTCGGGGACGGGTTCCAGCTTCTTGCCGCGCACCGTGTACACGGCGCTGATGCGCTCGGTCGTGTTGGTGTTGGGGTTGAGCACGGTCATGCCCGGCTTCAACACGCCGCGGCAGATGCGGATGTAGTTCATCTTGCCCACAAAGGCGTCGACGGAGGTCTTGAACACCTGCGCCGCGAAGGGGCCTGCCGCATCGCAGCGGATGCCGACGACGGTGTCCTTCGTAAGGTCGGTCGCGGGCTGTTCGGCGCGCTCTTCCGCCTCGGGCAGGTACTTGACGATCTCGTTCATCAGGTTGATGACGCCCTTGTTCTGCGACGCGCTGCCCGCCATGACGGGAATGACGTTGATATTGAAGATGCCTTTGCGGATGCCGTGGATCATGTCCTCGCGCGAAAGGTAGCCTTGCTCGAAGTACTTTTCCAGCAGTACGTCGTCGTTCTCGGCGGCAGCTTCGGTGAGCGCGAGCTGCATCTCCTCGTAGTCGCGGCGGTACTCCTCGGGCACGGCGATCTCCTCCGGCCCCGTGTTCGTGAAGTGGTACGCCTTACCCGTCAGTGCATTGGCGTTGCCGACCATCTTTTTGCCGTCCATGATGGGGATCTGGATGGGCGCGAGCTTGTTCTTATATTTCTCGCGGAACGCCGCGATCGTGGCGGGGTAGTCCGCGTTTTCTTTGTCCATGCCGTTGATGAAGATGATGAGCGGCTTTTTCGCCTTCAGGCAAAGATCGATCGCTTTCTCCGCGCCCACCGTCACCGTGCCGTTCGCGCCCGTCACGACGATCGCCGCGCCGCACGCGCGCATCGCTTCGGCAAACTCGCCCTCAAAGTCGTAAAAGCCGGGGACGTCCAGAAGGTTGATCTTGACGTCCTTCCAGGTGATAGACGCCATGGACAGCGAGACGGACATCTTGCGCGCGATCTCCTGTTCGTCGAAGTCGGAGACCGTGGTGCCGTTTTCCACCTTGCCCATGCGCTCGATCGCGCCGCTGTTGAAGAGCATCGCTTCAAACAGCGTGGTCTTGCCCTCGCCGCTGTGTCCGACGATGGCGACGTTGCGGATATCTTTTGCCGAAATACTCATAATTTTGCCCCTTTTTTTAAGTGTGCCGTTTTCTTGGCGAGGCGCCGCAAAACAGCCTGCTGTTTCTATTATACAGGAATCGGCGGAAAAATCAAGACCCCTTGGAAAAATAATTGTCTTATGCTGACATTTTTCGCAAAAAATGCACAGCTTTTGCGCTTCGTCCGCCCGACTTATCTGTATATTTTACGCCGCGCCCCCTCGTCGAGGGGGCGCGGCTTGGAAGATTCCCGATTTTCCCAAAATATAATGTTAAGTTATATATCATATAACAGATTGTGAACGCGGGAAATGCCTGATTCTGTCGTATATGAATTGATTTTTCGGTCGGTTGCGGTGTATAATTTTTCTTACACACCATTCGTATCCGCTTCGGATACGGCAAGGGAGAACAGACTATGAGATTGGAAGGACAGGAACGCATTCCCTCCGGCTGCGCCGTCACGGGCGTTATCGACCGCAGCGGAAAACCCATGAGCGGGGAGGACATGATCCGCTCCATTGCCGTCATGCACGATAGGTCCAACGGCCTGGGCGGCGGCTTTGCAGGGTACTGGATCTATCCCGACTACAAGGATTTTTACGCGTTCCATCTCTTTTATGACGATACCTTCGCCAAACAGAAGACGGAGGAGTTTCTCGCGCGCCACTTTGAGATCGCGTACGCCTCGGAGATCCAGACGCACAAGATCCCCGAGATCACCAACGAACCGCTCATCTACCGCTACTTCCTCTCGCCGCTCAGGCGCAAGCTGGAGAGCTCGCACCTGGACGAAGGGGAATACACGGCGCGCTGCGTCAACCGCATCAACGCGGAAATCACAGGTGCGTACGTCTTTTCGTCGGGCAAGAACATGGGCATCTTCAAGGCGGTGGGCTTTCCCGAGGACGTGGGCAGGTTTTATCGGCTGGATGAGTACTTCGGCTACAGCTGGACGTGCCACGGCAGATATCCGACCAACACCCCCGGCTGGTGGGGCGGCGCGCATCCCTTCGGGCTTTTAGAGTACTCCGTCGTGCACAACGGCGAGATCTCTTCCTACGATGCCAACCGCCGTCACATGGAGATGTTCGGCTATAAGTGCACGCTGCAGACGGATACCGAGGTCATCGCGTATATCTTCGACTATCTGCTGCGCAGAAAGGGCCTGACGCTGACCGAGGCGGCGCACGTCATCGCGCCCTCCTTCTGGGCGACCATCGCCAACAAGTGCGAGCAGGACCGCGCGCAGGAGACGCTTTTGAGGAAGATGTTCCCCTCCCTTCTCATCACGGGGCCCTTCTCCATCATCCTCGGCTACACGGGCGGACTCATGGCGCTCAACGACAGGCTCAAACTCCGCTCCATGGTCGTCGCGGAGCACGGCGACAGGGCGTATATCGCCAGCGAGGAAGCGGCGATCCGCGTCATCCAGCCCGAGCTGGATAAGATCTGGGCGCCCGCGGGCGGGGAACCCGTCATCTTTGAATTATACGATCGGAACGGAGGCAAATAATGGAGCCGCTTTTCATCTATCCCGAATACGAGGTCGTGCGCGACGAGGCGCGCTGTATCGCCTGCCGCGTCTGTGAGCGGCAGTGCGCCAACGAGGTCCACTATTACGACGAGCGCCTCGGCAGGATGGTCGCCGACAGCACCAAGTGCGTCAACTGTCACCGCTGCGTCTGCGTCTGCCCGACGCACGCCTTAAAAATCAGAAAGTCGGACGACACCTATAAAGTCAACGCCAACTGGGAAAATTCCACCATCAACGAGGTCTACCGTCAGGCGGGCACGGGCGGCGTGCTGCTCTCGTCCATGGGCAACCCCAAGCCCTATCCCGTCTACTGGGACAAGCTGCTCGTCAACGCCTCCCAGGTCACCAACCCCTCCATCGACCCCCTGCGCGAGCCCATGGAGACGACGGTGTATCTGGGCAAGAAGAACGCGAAGATCGAGCGCGACGCAAACGGCAGGCTTAAGGATACCCTTGCGCCCCAGCTCAAGCTCAGCACGCCCATCATGTTCTCTGCAATGAGCTACGGCTCCATCTCCTACAACGCGCACGAGAGCCTCGCGCGCGCCGCACAGGAGCTGGGCATCTACTATAACACGGGCGAAGGCGGCCTGCACCGCGACTTCTATCAGTACGGCAAGAACACCATCGTCCAGGTCGCATCGGGCAGATTCGGCGTGTTCGCGGAGTATCTGGAGAACAACGCCGCGATCGAGATCAAGATGGGGCAGGGCGCAAAGCCCGGCATCGGCGGGCATCTGCCCGGGGAAAAGATCTCGGACGAGGTCTCCGTCACCCGCATGATCCCCAAGGGCGTGGACGCCATCTCGCCCGCGCCGCACCACGATATCTACTCCATCGAGGATCTGCGCCAGCTCATCTTCTCTTTAAAGGAGGCGACGGCGTACAAAAAGCCCGTCATCGTCAAGATCGCAGCCGTGCACAACGTTGCGGCGATCGCCAGCGGCATTGCGCGCAGCGGCGCGGACATCATCGCGCTGGACGGCTTCCGCGGCGGCACGGGCGCGGCGCCCACCCGCATCCGCGACAACGTTGGCATCCCCATCGAACTTGCGCTCGCCGCCATCGATACCCGTCTGCGCCAGGAGGGCATCCGCGACGACGTCTCCCTCGTGGTCGCGGGCTCCGTCCGCTCCTCTGCAGACCTCGTCAAGGCGATCGCGCTGGGCGCGGACGCCTGCTATATCGGCACGGCGGCGCTATTGGCGCTCGGCTGTCACCTCTGCCGCACCTGCCACAGCGGCAAGTGCAACTGGGGCATTGCGACCCAGCGCCCCGAGCTCGTCAAGCGCCTCAATCCCGACGTCGGATACAAGCGGCTCGTCAACCTCGTCCACGCCTGGACGCACGAACTGCAGGAAATGATGGGCGGCATGGGCATCAACTCCGTCGAAGCCCTCCGCGGCAACCGTCTCATGCTGCGCGGCGTCGGCCTTACGGAGAAGGAGTTGAGTATCCTGGGCGTCCGCCACGCCGGCGAGTAATTTGAGCCAATATCTGCTGCGCAATACGGTGTCGTGCTTACGCGCTCCTTGGTCACTTACCTTTTAGTAAGCTCCCTTCGTCGCTTACGCGCACTCCTTGTCTTGCTTGCATCTCTTGACTCAAATGCGCCGTGTTTTCGGTAAGCTCCCTCGGGTTTTCCTCGCACTCCTTGTTCTTCGCGCGACTTTTGCGCAAATGCGCCGCGGTCACGGTACGCTCCCGTCGGCGTTTACGCAGGCTCCTCGTCTTCCGCGCGACTATCCTCCCAAAATGGGCGCGGTGTTTGCGCGAATATTCCGCAATTTCCTGAACACATATCCTCAATCGCAGGGCGGCGTCGCCCTGCACAACAGGAGACCATATGAAAGTTGTTTACGTCAATGAAAAATGGTGCCTCGGCTGCCACCTGTGCGAGTACGAGTGCGCCTTCGCCAATTCGGGCGATACCGATATCGTCCACGCCCTCAAGGGCAAGAAGATCTTCCCCCGCATCAAGGTGGAGGAGGGGGACGGCGTCAACTTCGCCGTCAACTGCCGCCACTGCGAGGACCCGATCTGCATCAAGAGCTGTATCGCGGGCGCGCTCTCCAAGGACGAGCACGGCGTCGTGCTCATCGATAAGGACAAGTGCGTCGGCTGCTTCACCTGCGTCACCGTCTGCCCGTACGGCGCGATCATGCCCGGCGAGGACGGCAAGGCGGCGCAAAAATGCACGCTCTGCACGGAGAATCTCATCGGCGAGCCCAACTGCGTCAGGCACTGCATCAATCAGGCGATCGTCTTTGAGGACAGGGGGTAAGCCATGCAATACGTCATCATCGGAAATTCCACCGCGGCGACCTTCGCCATCGAGGGCATCCGCGCCATTGACAGGGCGGGGAGCATCACCGTCATTTCGGACGAGACCCGTCCCGCATACGGCCGCCCGCTCATCTCCTACTATCTCTACGGGCGCATCAGGCTGGAGAACACCGCCTACCGCCCCGCGTCCTTCTATACGGACAACGGCGTGACCTTGGAATACGGCGTACGTGCCGAGAAGATCGACCCCAAAATGAAGACGGTCGCGCTCTCGGACGGCAGCACGATCGGCTATGATAAACTCCTCGTCGCCACGGGCTCTTCGCCCCTCGTCCCGCCCGCAGACGGGCTGGACGCCGTCAAATATCACACCTTCATGACGATGGACGCGGCGCTCGCGCTGGAGAAGGAGCTTTCCCCCGAAAAGCGCGTGCTCGTCGTTGGCGCGGGGCTCATCGGGCTCAAGTGCGTCGAAGGCATTCTGGATCGCGTCGGCTCGGTCACCGTCGTCGATCTCGCGGCGCGCATCCTGCCCAGCATCCTCGATGAGGAGGGCTCGGCGATCGTGCAAGAGCGTCTGGAGGCGCGCGGCGTCAACTTTGTTCTTGGCGACTGCGCCGTCAGGTACGCCCCCGGGCTTGCCACGCTGCGCAGCGGCAAGGAGGTGCCCTTTGACATCCTCGTCATCGCGGCGGGCGTGCGCCCCAACGTCTCCCTCGTCAGGGAGGCGGGCGGCGAGGTAAACCGCGGCATCGTCGTCAACGACCGTCAGGAGACGACCATTCCCGACGTCTACGCCGCAGGGGACAACTGCGAGAGCTACGATATCTGCTCGGGGACGCGGCGCATTCTGGCGCTGCTGCCCAATGCCGCCTTCCAGGGCGAGACGGCGGGCAGAAACATGGCGGGCGGAGACGCGGCGTTCGACAAAGCCGCGCCCTTCAACGCGCTCGGGCTGTTCGATACCCACATTGCGACGGAGGGCGTCTACGAGGGCGAAGCGTACACCGATCTCTCGGAGGGCTACAAGAAGCTGTTCGTCAAAGATAACAAGCTGGTCGGCTTTATTCTCATTGACTGCATTGAGCGCGCGGGCATCTACACTTCGCTCACCCGTGAGCAGACCCCGCTCGACACGGTGGACTTTGAACTGCTCAAGAAGAACCCCGTGCTCATGGCGTTTGCGCGCGGGACGCGGGAAGAATATCTTACAAGGAGGCGCTGATATGATCGTTCATGCGGGAGACATGCACTTCAAGGCGCTCGGCGACCTTGTCCGCGATACGCAGGACAAAGAGGTCGTCATCGAAAACTGCATCGGACAGCGCTATATCGGCGCGGGCTCGTCGGGCAAGAAGATCGAGATCATCGGCACGCCCGGCAACGCGCTGGGGGCATACCTCAACGGGACGGACATCGTCGTGCGCGGCAACGTGCAGGACGCCGTCGGCGATACGATGAACTGCGGCTCGATCATCGTCCACGGCGGCGCGGGCGACGCGCTCGGGTACGCGATGCGCGGCGGCAAGATCTTCATCCGCGGCAACGTCGGCTATCGCTGTGGGATCCACATGAAGGCGTACATGAACTTCAAGCCCGTCATCGTCATCGGCGGCAGGGCGGGGAGCTTCCTTGGCGAGTATCAGGCGGGCGGCCTCATCGTCGTGCTCAATCTGAATGATGAGAGCCCCGTCGTCGGCAACTTCTGCGGTACGGGCATGCACGGCGGGGAAATGTATCTGCGCGGCGAAGCGCTGCCGCCCAACCTCCAGCCCCAGGTCAAGGCAGAGCGCGTGGACGGCATCGCCGATCCCTGGGTGCGCTCCGTCATCACGGAGTACGCCGGGGTATACGGGCTGGACGCGGAAAAACTGCTCGCGGACACCTACTACCATTTAAGTCCCAACTTCGATAATCCATACCACAGAATGTATACCAACAACTGAAAAATCCCCGCTCGGCCGAGCGGGGATTTTGCTGTCTGTTGGAAAATATTGCGTCGCGTGCCGGTCATGGGGCGCTGTTTCAGTCGTTGGGACTTAAAAAGTCGCCCAGTTTTACCAGCCAGCCGGAGACGGGGAACGCCGCAAGGATGATGCAGCACAGATACAGCGTCTGCGTGAGGTCAAGCTGGATCGTGGACCAGCCCGTGTAGATGAGATTGCCCAGCACCGGCACGCACAGCACCAGGATGCTCACGCCGACGGAGAAGGCATAGACCAACGCGCGCAGCCAGTTGAAGGGCTTGAGAATATGCGACAGCATCACGAGACCGCCAAAGGTGACGGCGAGCACAAACAGCGGGTTGATCGCGTCCATTGTGGCGCCGTTGCCCTGATCGATGCCGATATACAGTCCGCCAAATTCCTCCGGGAAGAGCTGTATGCCCGCATACACCGCCAATACGCATAGCAGCAGCGTCACGGCGCCCGGGATAGCGCGGGCTAGGACGAAGGGGATAAACTTTCCCTTGACGCGCTCGCCGTTGGGCTGGAGGGCCAGCACCATGGAGGGCAGCGCCGTCACCATCGTCTCGAACAGCAGCATGTTGTTGGTCGTAAAGAAGTATTTCTCCCGCAGGAAGAAGCACAGCACCGCCACGAACACGGTGAAAAGCGTCTTCATAATGTACAGCGACGCCGAGGACTTGATATTGTTGATGACCCGCCGCCCCTCGTACACGACGTCGGGCAGGGACAAAAAGTTGTTGTCGGTGAGCACGAGGTGCGAAACATTCCGCGCCGCTTCGCTGCCCGCGGCAACGGAGATCGCGCAGTCCGCCTCCTTGAGGGCGAGAATATCGTTGACGCCGTCGCCCGTCATGGCGACCGTATCGCCGCGCTGTTTGAGCGCGCGCACCAGGATCGCTTTCTGTTCGGGCGTGACCCGTCCGAACACCGTGTATTTATCGGCGAGATTCTCCACTTCCGGTTCGGTCAGTCCGTCCAGCGAGACGTACTGTTCGGCATTGGGCACGCCCACGCGGCGGGCGACTTCTGCCACCGTGACGGGGTTGTCACCCGAGATGATCTTGATATCGACGTCGTTCTCGCGGAACCATGCGATCGTCTTTGCGGCGTCCGCGCGGATATTGTCCGCAAGCGTGATGATCGCCGCAGGGCGCAGCACGGAGGGGACTTTGTCGCCCACGATCGCGCCGGGAGAGTAGGCGAGCACCAGGACGCGCAGCCCGCCCGCCGCATACTGCTTGACGATCTTATCCACCTTGGGCGGCATGGGGCGCAGGACAAATTCGGGCGCGCCCATTACAAAGGTGCCTTCCTCGCCGAAGGTGACGGCGGAGAGCTTTCGTTTGCTGGAGAAGGGGATGGTCGCCGTCGGGTGCATGACGGGGGAATGCCCGAAGCGCTCGTGCAGCGCCATGGAGGTCTGGTTGTTGTCGTCCAGCGCCGCGAGCATGCTCGCCATGACCTCGTCCAGCGTGTGGTCGACAAAGGTGTTGAGGATCATGCAGTCGCTCACGGTCATCCTGCCGTCCGTGATCGTGCCCGTCTTGTCAAGACACAGCACGTTGACGCGCGCGAGCATCTCGAGGGAATACAGATCCTGCACGAGAGTGTGCTTTTTGGCGAGCCTGCGCACGCCCACCGCCATCGCAAAGGACGTGAGCAGCAGAAGTCCGGAGGGAATCATGCCCACGACGACCGCGCAGGTGGACTGGATGATCGCGCTGACGGTGTTGGTCGGGTCCAAAAGGCTGATCCAGACCATCGCCGCCGCGACGAGCGGAATGAGAAGGCTGATCGCGCGGATGAACACATGGATGGAGTTCATGATCTCCGAGCGCGGCTTTTTGTACTTCTTCGCCTTGGACGTGAGGCTGTTGAGGTAGGTCGCCCTACCCACCTTGTCGGCGCGGACGCGGCAGGCGCCGCTGGCGACAAAGGAGCCGGCGTATAAAATTTCGCCCGGCGCCTTCTTGACGGGCACCGATTCGCCCGTCAGGAGCGACTCGTTGACCTCGGCATTGCCGTCCAGAAGAATGCAGTCGGCGGGGATCTGCTGTCCCGCTTCCAGAATGAGGATATCGTCGAGGACGATGTCCCGCACGTTGATTTCCCGTTTTGCGCCGCCGCGGACGACCTTGGCTGTGGAGGTGACGAGCACGGCGAGCTTATCGATCTGCTTTTTGGCAAGAATTTCCTGAATGATGCCGATGAGAAGGTTTGCCGCGAAGATGGCGACAAAGAGGAACTGGGAGAGCTCCGCCCCCGCATACACCAGTGCGAGCGCGACAATGACGCACAGCAGGTTGAACACCGTGCAGATATTTCCCACAAAGATGCTCGTGTACGACTTGCTGTACTTTTTATTGACGTCGTTGAAGAGCATCTGCGAAAAGCGCGCATCGACCTGCTCTTCCGTGAGCCCCGTGTCGGGGTCGGGCGAAAAGCGTTCGACGTCCTCCGCCTCGGGAATGTGCTTGGCGTGGCGGAAGTGCTTCATCAGTTGTTTGCGCGTTTTATGCTCGGCAGGTTTTTCCTGCGCGGGCGCGCGGTCGGGATGCAGGCTGTCTTGCTCGTTCACCTGTACACCTCCTGCGGCAAAGTAGTCTTTCCACCATTATACACCGTATGCGCGCAAAAGTCAAAAAAAGACGGGAACTTTCTCTTTTTTTTGGCATGATGCGCAGGGAAGGTTGCAATTCGCTCAAAAAGAGTGTATAATTGAAGAAAAAACCTTCAGAGGCAGTCATGATCGATATCGCAGCTCTGCGCGCCGACCCCGATCGCGTGCGCGAAAACATCAAAAAGAAATTTCAGGATCACAAACTCCCCCTTGTAGATGAGGCGCTCTCCCTCGATAGCCGCCGCCGCGCCCTTCAGACGGAGGGCGACGCGCTGCGCGCCGCAAGAAATTCCCTCTCCAAGCAGATCGGCGCTCTCATGCGCGAGAAGAGGACGGAGGAGGCGGAGAAGGTAAAGGCGCAGGTCACGGCGGACGCCGAGCGCCTTGCCGCCATAGAAAAGGAGACGGAAGAGGTGAGCGCGCGCCTCAAAGAGGTCATGATGCGCATTCCCAACTTCGTCTGCGCCGAGACGCCCGTCGGCAGGGACGATTCCGAGAACGTCGAGCGCCAGCGCTTTTTGGAGCCCAAGGTGCCCGATTTTGAAGTGCCCTATCACCTGGATATTCTGGAACGGTTGCAGGGCATCGACATTGACAGCGCGCGCCGCACGAGCGGACAGGGCTTTTACTACCTGACGGGCGACGTCGCCCGCCTGCACTCCGCGGTGCTCGCCTATGCAAGGGACTTCATGATCGATAAGGGCTTCACCTATTGCATCCCGCCCTTTATGATCCGCTCGGACGTCGTCTCGGGCGTCATGAGCTTTGAAGAGATGGACGGCATGATGTACAAGATCGAAGGGGAGGACCTCTACCTCATCGGCACGAGCGAGCATTCCATGATCGGCAGATTCATGGGACAGACCATTGACGAGAGCAAGCTCCCCCTGACGCTGACGAGCTATTCGCCCTGCTTCCGGAAGGAAAAGGGTGCGCACGGCATCGAGGAGCGCGGCATCTACCGCATCCACCAGTTTGAAAAGCAGGAGATGATCGTCATCTGCAAGCCCGAAGAGAGCGAGATGTGGTACGACAAAATGTGGAACTACACCGTCGAGCTGTTCGTCTCCATGGGCATTCCCGTCCGCACGCTGGAGTGCTGCACGGGCGATCTTGCCGACCTCAAGTACCGCAGCGTGGACGTGGAGGCGTGGTCGCCCCGTCAGAAGAAGTACTTCGAAGTCGGGTCGTGTTCCAACCTCACGGACGCGCAGGCAAGGCGGCTGGGCATCCGCTACAAGGGAGCAAACGGCACCGCCTATGCGCACACGCTCAATAATACGGTCGTCGCGCCGCCCAGAATGCTCATCGCCTTCCTGGAGAACCACCTCAACGCCGACGGCAGCGTGGATATTCCCGAAGTACTCCGTCCCTACATGGGCGGGAAGGAGAAGATCTTGCCCCGTTCATGAAGTACGTATTTTTCGATATCGAATGTGCGTGCGTCTACAAGAGCGTTGCCAAGATCTGTGCGTTCGGGTACGTTTTGGCGGATGAAAATTTCAACGTGCTGGAGCGGGAGGACATCCTTTTAAACCCGCGCGGCAAGTTTCATCTGACCGATAGGAAGGGACGCGAGGGGCTGGTGCTTCCCTACGTCTATGAGGACTTCAAGAAATATCCCGCCTTCCCCGCGGCGTACACGCGCATCAAAGCTCTGCTGGAAGATAAGGATCACATCGTGCTCGGACATGCGACACTCAACGACGTGAACTACCTCAACTTAGAGACCCGCCGCTATAAACTGCCGTCCTTTCGCTTTTCCTATTACGACACGCAGTTCTTCTATATGAACGTCAAGCACAACTTCTCCCGCCAACTGGGACTGGGCGCAATGGCGGAGGAACTGGGCGTGGAGTTCACGCCCCACCGTGCCGTGGATGATGCCTATGCGACCATGCGCGTGTGTGAAGCGATTCTCAGAAGCGAGCACGCCGCAAGCGTTCCCGACTTTGTCTCCCGCAATCACATCCGCGCGGGACGCATCGCAGATTATAAGATCAGTCCGCTCGCCTCGCAGGGGCTCAAGACTTACCTTGCCGAGCGCGATGAGGAGCGCGAGCGCCGCGCCAAGGCGCACGACGAGTTCTACCGCTACGTCAACAAGCACATGCACCGCCGCGCCAAGGCGGGCTCGCTCGCGGGCAAGGTGTTCTGCTTCTCCAAGGAAGTGGAGGAGGAAGTGCCGCTCTCCGTCCACCTCGTGGCGGCGATCTTCGCCTCGGGCGGGAAGTACACCTCGCATCCCGCCGAATGCAACGTCTACATTGCGCGCGGTCAGGGCGGCGTGCGCTATCAGAACGCGGTGTCCGCAGGGGCATCCTATGTCCCGCTCGAGTCGCTCGAGCACGCCCTGCAAGAGATATGAATTTGCCTGAAACATTTTTACGGCGCATGCAAAAAAGGCTGGGAGAGCGGTTCCCCGCCTTTTTGCACGCCATGGAGGAACCGCCCTGCAAGGGCGTGCGCGCCAACCCCTTAAAGCTCACCGCGGCGCAGCTTACAAAACTCCTGCCCGTCGGCGACGGTGTCCCGTGGGAAAAGGACGGCTTCTATTGCGACCTGGAGAAAGTGGGCTCGCTGCCCGCGCACCACGCGGGGCTCTTTTATTCGCAGGAGCCCTCCGCCATGTGCGCCGCGCCCCTTCTGGGCGCGCAAGCGGGGGAACGGGTGCTCGATCTGTGCGCCGCGCCCGGCGGCAAGACGACGCAGCTCGCGGGCGCAATGGGGGGAGAGGGCGTACTCGTCGCCAACGAGTACGTCTACGACCGCGCGCGCATTCTCTCGCAGAACGTCGAGCGGCTGGGCGTTTCCAACTGCGCCGTCATCAGTACGGACACCGCGTCCCTCGCCGCACGGCTTCCCGCGTACTTTGACAAGGTGCTCGTCGATGCGCCCTGCTCGGGCGAGGGCATGTTCCGCAAGGACGCAAACGCCGTTGCGGAGTGGAGCGAGGAGAACGTCGCGCACTGCATTGCGCGCCAGAGCGCCATTCTCGACGACGCGGCGGCGCTCCTTGCGGGCGGCGGCACGCTCGTCTATTCGACGTGCACCTTTGAATACGGTGAGAACGAGGGACAGATCCGCGACTTTCTCGCCTGTCACCCCGAATTTACGCTCGTCGAGGAGCACCTGCTCCTGCCCCACGAGGTGCGCGGCGAGGGGCACTATGCGGCAAAGCTCGTCAAGGAGGAGGGGGCGCGCCATGATGCGCCCGCCTTCCCGCAGACGCGCGATCGGGCGGCGGAGCGCGCATGGCAGCTTTTCGCAGCGGACTTCTTTCTCTCGCCGCCGTCCGGCAATGTGACGACGCTCTCGGACGGCAGAATGTACCTTCTGCCCGCAGGACTTCCCGCGCTTTCCGGGCGCGTCCTGCGCGCGGGCATCGAACTTGGCAGGTTTGACGGCAAGCGCTTCACGCCCGCTCACGCCCTTGCGATGAGCGCCAAGGCGGAGAACGTGCGCCGCACCGCGCCCCTCACGGATGAGGCGTGCGCGCACTGGCTGCGCGGCGAGACGCTTGCAAGCAGGATGCCGGAGGGCTGGGGCGTCGCGGCGTGGCGGGGCTATCCCGTCGGACTTGCGAAGTCGGCGGGCGGCACGCTCAAAAACCACTACCCCAAGGGATTGCGCGAGCATTGAGCAACGGGCTATGAAAACATAAGAAATAAGGCGGCGGCTTGCCCATTCGGGCAAGCCGCCGCCTCTTTGCTATTGGTATTTTATGATTGCTGCGCCTCAGCGTCGGGAAGATCGGGGGTGTCTGGAAGGTCGGAGGCTTCCTGCTCCTCTTTTGCCTTTTTGGCGAGGTAGGGGCGGTTGATGCGCGCTGCGATCAGGAACACTGCGATGCCGAGCCCGAACAGGCAGACGATGGGAATGGCGCCCATGTTGACCGAGCCGGTCGCCTGCGTCACCGCGCCGACGACGAGCGTCCCGATGAAAGCCGCGCCCTTGCCGAAGATATCGAGGATGCCGAACAGACACCCGGACTGGTCGGCTGGGATGATCTTGGCGAAGTAGGAGCGGGAGAGCGCCTGCACGCCGCCCTGGAACAGGCCGACCGCGACGGCGAGCATCCAGAACTGCCAGACTTCCGTCATGAACACGGCGAACAGTCCGACGCCCGTGTACGCGACGATGCAGATGAGGATGAGGACATCGTTTCTCACCTTGCCCGCGAGTTTGCCGAAGACGATCGCGGCGTGGAAGGCGATGACCTGCGTCAGCAAAAGCGCAAGGAGCAGATTTGTCGTGTCAAAGCCGAGCGCCGTGCCGAAGGAAGTCGCCATATCGATGATGGTATACACACCGTCGATATACAGGAAGAACGCGATCAAAAAAAGGATGATGCCCTTCTTGTTGGGGACATCCGACTTCTTGGAAAAGACGGAGAACAGCCGCTTGAAGTTGTCGCGCACGGCGTGCTTGGTGCGCGGCACGAAGTGCGTCTGGCGGTAGCTCTTGACGAGCGGAATGGTGAAGGCGAGCCACCACGCGGCGTTGATGACCAGCGCAATGGGAATGGAGACGGAGTAGGAAAGATCGGACAGAAGGACGATCGCGATGCTGATGAGGAAGGGGATGCAGCTGCCGATATATCCGAACGCATACCCCTTGGAGGAGATGTCGTCCGCGCGCGCAGGCGTGGTGACGTCCACCAGCATGGAATCATAGAACACGAGGCTCGCCGAGTAGAAAATCTTGGTGATGATGAACACGATGAGGAACACCAGCCACGGCATGGGAATGCCCAGCGCCGCACAGCCGATGACGCCCGCGATCGCAAAGAAAAAGAAGATGGGGCGCTTATAGCCGTTGAAGTCGCTCAGGGTCCCGAGGATGGGACCGAGCACGGCGACGCACAGCGTCACGATGCTCGCGGCATACCCCCAGTAGGCGGTCGCCGTCGTTGCGTCGACGCCGCCGCTCTCGGCAAGGCCGCTGAAATAGATGGGCATGATGGTACTGATGAGCAGTGTGAACGCGGAGTTTCCCACGTCATACAAGATCCAGTACCACTCCAGCTTTCTCTCCTTGGTCATTTTCCTCATAGCTGTTCCTCCGATTCGTAGTTTGTGGACAATCGCCCGTCCAATGCCTCCGTTCCGTCAAGGAAGGCGCGCAGGTTTAAAAGGAGCGCCTTTGCCTTGGGCAGCGCGGCGGTAAATTTCAGCGAGAGCGCCTCGCCGATGTCCGCATAGGAAGGGGACGCGGTTGGCAAAAGCATCATGTCAAGGATGCTCTTTTTATGCGCAAGCCGCAGTGCGCCGCGCACGAAGAAGCGCTTGACGGGATTCGCTGCGCGCAGCAGTCCCGAATAAAAGCGCATCGAGCGGATCGCCTTCTTCGCCTGAGCGGGCGTGACGCCGCAGACGAGGGAGACCGCTGCGATCGTCTCGGACGTCGCCTGGATATGCGTCGCGAGCTTTGCGCGGGTGGGGCTGACGCCGTCGGCAAGCAGCATGCTGCGCTCGAGCGCCGCTTCGACCGCAGTATGGGTGAGAGAGTAACGCGCCATGAGTTCCGCGACGGTAGGATGACAGACGCTGTCCAGGCAGAAGTGACACACAAAGCCGTAGAGATAGGCGCGGCACGCCTGTTCCTGCGGCGTATTCTTTATGATGTCGCGCGCGCGCGTGAAGAAAGGCGCGGCGGACGCCTCGTGCATCGCGTTTCCCTTGTCGGAGACAGGATTTTTTTGCAGCGGACGATAGTAGAACAGGACGTCGGGACCGTGCAGTCCGAGTGCGAAGGCGTCGGGCTGCGCGAAGATCTCCGGGAAGCGTTCGCGCGAGAGGCAACTCAGGATGCGCTCCCCGAACATTTTATGGGCGTAGATCGCAGGCATAACCGCCCTCCTTATTACTGACCGTACTATTATACCGCATTCCGCAAAAAAATGCATCAATGAAACGTACACAAAGTGTCATTACTTTGTAAATTTTTTAAAAGATGCGGCGAACTCCTTTGTCTGCTTCGTCGCGGCACCCCTCCGTCTCGCTGACGCAGACACCGTCTTGGCGGCGCCAAGGTAGTGCGCCGCCTGCGGTCACGAAATCGCCGCTGAAAATGGCGATTTCTTAGTTCGAAGCGTGCGCACAGCGCACCGCGCTGTTGCGCATAACACGCTTCTCACCCTTCGTCGCCGCAAACTTTGCTTTCAGGACTTTGCGCAAGCGCAAAGTCCAATGTTGCGCCGTTGCCGTCTTGGCGGAGCCAAGGGGAAGCGCCGCCTGCGGGCAAGAAATTGCCGCTGGAAAAGGCAATTTCTAAGTTCGGCGTGCGCGCACAGCGCACCGCGCTGATGCGCATGACGCACGCCTCACCCTCTTCGCAAAAATCTTTTCTGCGAAAATATTTTTGCGAGTTGCTATGGATTCTCTTCTTTTAGCGATTTTCAGGGGAGGCAAGAAAGACCCATCCGGCGCACGCCGAAATGTTTGCCGACGGCTTAGTATTCCACGACGATAGGCGGCATATGGGCGGTGAAGGCATTCCTGCGCGGATGGATCGTGACTTTGTGGTTGCTCAATGAAAGCGTGCCGAGCGCGTCAAGTGTCAGCATGGCGGGCAGGTCTTTTTCCAGCAGCACGCTACCCTGCGCGTCGCGCACTTGCAGCAGGGGAAAGAAGCTGCCTGCGTCGAGGTAGCGCAGATAGATCGTAGCAAGGCGCGTCGCTGTTCTCATTTCCTTGAACTTCATACGCATTGCCTCGCCCTGCTCCTCTGCCTGTGTAAGGCAGGCTTTGATCGCTGCAGCGTCGAAATGTTCTGTCGCGAACAAGTTTAAGAGCGCGTTTCCGACCAGTTTTAGCGTGTCGCTGCGCGCTTCGGGGCTGCCGAGTGCGCCGTAAAAGTCTTCTTCGACCCGAATGAAGCAATGTCTGTACCAGGGATGCTCGCGGTCTGTCTGAGAGGAGAGGAAAAAGTCGGATGGCAGAGCATCGGCTGTAAAGACGCAATAGAGGTGATCAAAGTCTCCCAAGGAAAATCCCTGCTCCCGCAGCTTCATGGCAATTCGCTTGACGGCGGCGCTGAGGGGTTTGTCCGTGATCGGAAGTGTGGCGGGCGGCGTCATCGCATCGTAATGCGCGCAGCGATAGAGGCGGATATCGGAGATGGGTTTCATTGTGTGTGCTCCTTGTTTTTTGAACGAAGCCCGCCCGAAGGGAACCTTCGGGCGGGCGACATGTTTTCGGTGGCGCCGCGGGCGGCGTTACACATTATTCGTTGTAGGGATCGTCCTCATCGCGGGGCGTTGCAGACTCCTGCTTCTCTGTCTTTTCAGCTTTCTTGACAGGTCTGGGTCTGGGAGCTACGGCGGGCTTGATCTTTGCTGCCTTGCCCTTTCTCACCTTTTCCACGACGCGGCGTACGATGATCAGGATCGCAACAAGGATGAGCGCGAAGGCAAGGATCGCCGAAGAGATGATCAGCCAGATATTCGTCTCACTGACCGTCGCGTCGTCATGGTTGTGATCGTCCTCGGGGGTCGAATCGTCGAGGTCGTCCTGTTCCACCGTGACTTCGGATGCCGCATAGTTGAGGAAGAGGGACTGCTCGCCGTCCGCGCTGTAGTTGAGCCATGCGACGGCCTCGCTGTACGAGGACTGCGTGTAGGAGCCGTAGGGGTTGCCCAGTTCCTCCTCGTCCTCGGTTGCGTCATAGCGCAGGTAATCGGGAGCGTCATAGAACGTGAAGGTGTAATAGCCTGCAAGCGAGCCGATGAGGTTGCTAGTGGGATCTTCGGGATCGACGAGGTTGGCGCTGTCTTCCTTCAGATCGTCGATCTTCTCGTCGAGCAGCGTGCTGTAGTCGTCGGCGACGTCCGTCGAGGAGTAGCTGTCGAAGAAGAAGTAGCTGCCTGCAGGGATCTGCGTGCCCGTCTGGGTGACGGTGCCGTCCGCAGCGACGTCAAATTCGCGCGAACCTGCCCAGATCTCCAGGCGGTAATCCTTTGCAGTGTTGCCCGTTGCGACGTAGAAGGAAACTTCCGTCCAGCGGCCCGCCGTCTCCTCGGTGCCGACCAGCGTGATCTTCGCCTCGGTCGCACCCGTCTGCGTGTAGTCGTAACGCACGCAGGACTTTTCCTCCTCCGAGAGGCTGCCATAGATGTCATAGACCTCGGTGGAGTAGCTGTAGTTGTTTGCGGAGACCTCGGTGCGGTATGCGTACCAGCTGC
This sequence comes from Candidatus Gallimonas intestinigallinarum, assembly GCA_019116405.1. The sequence goes on from DXBS01000043.1 coordinate 21,294, forward strand.
CGCCGTTGTAGTAGTAGGCAATCGTCGTGTTGCCGTCCGCATCGACGGCGATCTTGTTCCGGGATTCGTCCTCTTCGTAGTTTTGCAGATTTGCGTAGTATCTGCCGTCGTTTGTGCCCGCCTTGGTGTACAGACCGTTCTCCTCGAGGTAGAACAGCACGTCGGTGCGGGGGTTGAAGTCCTCGGAGGAAGGGTCGCAGGTGACGATATTGCCGTCGTCATCGTACCAGAAGGTGACGGCGGGCAGCCCGTAGGCAAGCGGGTTGTTGTAGCCCTGCTTGACGTCCGAGGTGTCCATCAGATAGATGGTCGCCGTTGCGCCCGCGGAGAGCTTGACGCGCAGGGAGATCTTCTGATAGGAGCTTGCAGAAATCGTGAACGTATCGGAGAGGAATCCGTAGGAAGGGACTGCGCTTTCCGAAGTGTTGAGGAGCACCAGGGGCTGGTTGGCGATGCGGGGATATGCGGCCGTGCCGTCCTCATTGTAATCGCCGAAGATATCCGCCCACCATTCTTCGCCCGTCGCATCGGCGGAGCTGAGCGCGGTCAGGGCGTTCACCCATGCCGCATTGTCTGCATTCTCGCGGTAAGCGGACGCATACTTGGAGTTGAGAAGACCGGTATAGACGCCTTCGGGGATGGTGTTGGCCACGCCGCCCGTCACGAGGGACTTGCTTGCGTTGGGCACGCCCGTGAAGTTTGCAGGTACTGCGAGCGTCTCGCGGATGTCCGCAGAGGTGACGCCGGGTGCATCGAACTGGGAGTCGATGTCCACGTCGCCCGCAAGGCTGACGACCTGCGTGTACGTTGCCGAGGACGCGTAGTCGAAGTACTTCTCGTCCACGTCGGTGAGCACTTCAAAGCCTGTGAATGCCGCATAGCCGTCGTCGTAGGCGGTCTGCGTTGCCGTGGCGACGTCGGTGGGACCGTAGGAGAACTCAAAGGTGAACTCCTTTTCGCTCTCCGTCTCGTTGGAGACGAAGAAGAAGCAGTGGACCCAGCCGTTGTAGATATCCTTGTTCTCGTCGTCGATATCGGTGGTGGCGACGGTCGTCGTGTCGAATGCAGAGATCGCGGTGCGGTTGTCGCCGTCCACCAGCGTCGCCGAAGCGCCCGTGCCGCCGATCTCGCTCGTCTTTGCCCAGAAGGAGAGGATCATGTGTCCGCCGGGCGCGAGCTTGTAGCTCTCGGAGGTCGCCGTGTAGGGCGCGCTGCTGACGGACATGAGCATGATGATCGTTGCATCGTCCTCGCTGTCGTCAAAGAGGAACTTGTCCGCAAAGTCGGTATCGTAGATGTTCTGCAGGTAGGCGTTGTTCGCGGCTGCCGCCTGAAGTCCTGCGACCGTGGTGATCGCCGCGTAGTCGTCGGGGTATTCGCCGTCATACTTGACGAGCGGCCTGTCGCCGTCGGGATCGGTCGTGATCGCGACGCTGTCCGCGCCGATCAGAAGATCGTCCGATTCTCCGAAGCTTGCATCGAGGTCGAGCTTGAAGGTCGTGACGTCCGCGCCCAGCCTGGTCGCGTCAAAGAGCTTGTCGTCCGCTTCGCTGTCGATGGTGCAGCTCTCCTGCGCCGTCGCTTTCTTGTACGCCGCGTCGCTGATGGTCGTGCAGACGAGGTCGTCAAAGAAGGCAAAGCCGTTGACGTACTCGAGGCGGTTGGAGGTCGAGCCCTGTCCCAGGCCGAACACGACGGTGAAGGTGGTCGTCGCAAAGGAGTTGGCGCGGATGTAGAGCGTATATTGTCTCCACTCGCCCTTGGTATTGATGTTCTTGATCTGCATCTGGTCGAGCGTGGTGCCGCCCACCGTCTGATTGACGCGGACGTACGCGCCCGCATTGTTCTCGACCGAGAGCTCGTCGTCCTCGTAGTAGTGCGTCAGATCGTCCGTGCGCACCCAGAAGGAGACCTGCGCCGCCGTCCCCGCGGAGAGGGTGATGGTGGTGGAGGAGGTATAGTACTGCCCCGTACCCAGCACGCCGTCCGACGTGCGGCGGTTGTGGATCATCAGGACGCTCGTCTCATCCTCGGCAGCGCCCTCGTGCACGGTGGGCGCCTCGATATTGGAGAGATACTCCACGTCGGCATAGTCGATGGAATAGGAGTAGTCGTCGAACAGCTGTGCCGCCTCGGAGTCCTCGTCCAGATCGTCGATCTCGTCTTCGAAGTCCTCATAGAACTTGAGCCTGTCGTACGCGGTCACGCCCTCGTCGTTCCAGTGCGCGACGGCGTCGTCTACGGAGGTGAACTCCCTGCCGGACGTCGCGAGATAGTCCCACTCGGCAAGGTTGATGATGCCCGAAGCCGAATCGGATGTGGGCGAGCCGGACGTGAACGACCAGTTGGTCGGGGTGTTGATGAGGACGCGCTTTTCATTCAGATCCTCAACGTCGCTCTCCGTGTAGAACTCGAAATTGCCGTTGCGGATGGTCTGAGTATCCGTCTGGGAGACGGTCTCCTCCTCCTCTTCGTCGTCCGTCGTGTCGTCTGCGGGCGTGCACGCCGCAAAGACGCCTACCGAGAGGGAGGCGACAAGAGCCAGCGAGCAGAGCGCGACCGAACGGCGCTTCCAGTGTTTGAAATCGTTAGCCATAAAACATCCTTTCCATGCGCGCCCGTGCGGGGCGCGCCCATATTATTGTGGTGTCGGCGCACTGCGGCAAAGCGCTTTCCTGCGCCGCCGCAATACACCACTCTATTTTAATATAAAACGCCGTGAGAAGCAAGCAATTCCGCATGAAAATCGTTATGATTTCGTGGAAATGCGCAAAAAATTTTCTTTCGCGGGACAAACTGTCGATGAAATCGGAAAGGGAGGGAAAGGGATGAGAATTTCCAATAAGACGGCAAAGCGGCTTGCCGGCGGCGGGGCGGTGGGGCTTGTCAACGGCGTATTCGGCGGCGGGGGCGGCATGATCGCCGTGCCCCTTTTGGAGCGCATCGAACGAAGGGGGACTGCGGCTGCGCACGCAACCGCCATCGCCTGTATCCTGCCCGCCTCGCTCGTGAGTGTCATCGTCTATCTGTGGGCGGGGCTGGCGCCGTGGCGCATCTTCCTGCCCGTTGCCATCGGCGCAGGACTTGGCGGCGTGCTGGGCGCAAAGCTGCTGCCCGTCCTGCCCGCGCGCGCCGTCAATATCCTGTTTGCGCTTCTCATGCTGCTCGCGGGCGTCAAGGCGCTCTTCGCATGGCATTTCTGACCCTCTTTCTGTGCGGCGTTGCGGGCGGACTGCTGGGCGGCATGGGCATGGGCGGCGGGACGGCGCTCATCCCGCTTTTGACGCTCTTCGGCGTCCCGCAGGCGGCGGCGCAGGGCGTCAATCTCCTGGCGTTTTTGCCGACGGCGGCGCTCGCGCTCACCGTCCATGCCAAAAACGGGCTCGTCAAGCGGGAGGGGCTGCTGTTCTTTGTCCTGCCCGCGCTCGCTTGTTCCGTGCCCGGCGCGCTGCTCGCGACCTTTCTTCCCTCCGCCGCGCTCGAGTGCGCGTTCGGCGTCTTTTTGCTCGTGCTCGCGCTTGTCCGGCTGCGGGACGCGTTCAAAAAAGCGCCCGCACCGGGCAAAAAGCGCTGAGAAGAGGCGCCTGTTCAACGCAAATTTTGCATTGGTGCGCGCAGTTTGTGAAAAACAGGAAAAAACCCAATGAAAAACCGTTCTTTCCCCGTTTTTTGTAAAAATATTTTCAAAAAGGGTATGGACAAACCGCCGTTCCTGTGTTAAAATGTTGCAGAAAGGTAGAATAGGGGCAGTATCAGGGTAGGGAGAAATATGGAGCTTGCCCCCGCGTTTGCCCGACGGTTCAATGGGACCTCAAATTTCATGCAAAGGACGGGAACGAAATGGAACGGACAGCACTCGAGGCTGAAATGCAGACATCGGAAAAAATCGGGATCATCGATCTCGGTTCCAACTCCGCGCGCCTTGTGATCGTGCGCCTCTTCGGCGGCGGTTACTTCATGGTCGAGGACGAATTAAAGGAGAGCGTGCGCCTCGGTCAGGATATGGATCGCGACGGTTTTTTGAAGCCGCAGCGCGTTGCGGAGACAAATAAGACGCTCAAAATGTTTAAGAGATTGTGTGACGCGAGCGGCGTCACGCGCATCATCGCCGTGGCGACGGCGGCGGTCCGGCGCGCCAAAAATCAGCGCTCCTTTCTGGATGAGATCCAGGCGACATGCGGCATCCGCGTGGAGGTTCTCTCCGAGGAAGCGGAGGCGACGTTCGTCTACCGCGGCGTGATCAATTCCATGGATATCCCCAAGGGGATCATTTTGGAGATCGGCGGCGGCAGCACCAAGATCATCTACTATAACCGCAGGACGGTGCTTCATTACGCATCGCTCTCGTTCGGCGCGGTCACGCTCACCGACCTGTTTGCGGACGACGGCGTCTCCCCCGAGGAGCAGACGAGAAAGATCGAGGAGTTCTTCACCGAACAGTTCAAAAAGATCGAGTGGCTTGCGGACGTCGAGCCGGACGTACAGATGATCGGCGTCGGCGGGTCCTTCCGCAACCTGTACAAGATCAACCGCCTTGTGCGCAAGTACCCGCTCAACACGGTGCACAACTACTCTTTCGCCGTGGAGGACTTCCGCTCCATCTATGAGATGGTGCGCGTTCTCGACGTGGAAAAACGCAAGCGCATCCGCGGGCTCTCGCCCGCGCGCGCGGACATCATGCCCGCGGCGCTCGCCATCATCAAGGCGTTTACCGACTATCTGCACATTGAATCGTTCACGATCGGCGGCAGCGGCCTTCGGGAGGGCATCATGTTCAATCAGGCGGTGCCGCAGACGGTGGAGCGTCCCATTCTCGACGTTCTGGGCTATTCGCTGACGACGCTCGTCAAGTACTACGGCTGCAACGAAAAGCACGTCGAGCACACGGTGCGTCTCTCCATCCAGCTCTTCAAACAGCTGCGGGTGCTGCATAAATTTCCGCGCGTCTATCTGAAGGTCCTCAAGATCGCCGCCAGCCTGCACGACAGCGGGCGGGAAGTGCGTTACTATGACCACGAACAGCACAGCCGCTATATCATTCTCAATTCGGGCATCTACGGCGCGACGCACCGTGAGATCGTGCTCGCCGCATTTGTCGCGGGGTGCAGCCGCAAGGGCGATTTGAACGCCGCGGAATGGGCGCGCTATAAGGATATCGTCACCGAGGAGGACCAGGAGATCGTCAAAAAGCTTGGCGTGCTTCTACGCATCGGCGAGGCGCTCGACCGCAGCGGCATGGGCGTCGTCACGGGCATCAACTGTGACGTTCTGGGCGATTCGGTCATCATGAAGACGGAGCTTGCGGGCGACGCGGCGCTGGAGATCCGCCAGGCAATGGAAGCGGGCGCCGACTTCAAGCGCACCTTCCGCAAGAATCTGGAGATCCTGTGAGGCTTGTCCTCGCCAGCGCGTCTCCGCGCAGAAGGGAGCTGCTCGCGCGGCTCGTCCCGCAATTTGAGATAGAGCCCTCGCGCTTCGAGGAAGTGGGCGCGGGGCTTTCCGCGTATCAGACGGCGCGCGCGTTTGCCGTGGGCAAGGCGCGCGAGGTCGCCTCCCGCCGCCCGCAGGACGCGGTGCTCGGCTCGGACACCGTCGTCTCGCTGGACGGGGACATCCTGGGAAAGCCCAAGGACGCAGCGGACGCGCGCAGGATGATTCGCCGGCTCTCGGGCAGGACGCACACCGTGTTTACGGGCGTCTGCCTCATTTCGGGCGGCAAGGAGCTCGTCGACGTCGCGCATGCGGACGTCACCTTCGAAGATCTCACGGACGAGGTCATCGCGGCATATGTCGCAACGGGCAAACCCATGGACAAGGCGGGTGCGTACGGCATACAGGACGGCTTCCCGCTCGTCAGGTCATACGAGGGCAGCTTTTCCTGCATCATGGGTCTGCCGCTCGAGCGCCTCGCAGGAATGCTTCGGGAAGCGGGGATCATTTAGCTTTTTTACAGAGGAAATACCATGCTCAAACTTGCAATTGACTTCGGGACCGCGGTCACGAAGATCTATCAGATCGGGAGCGGCATCGTGCTCGCCGAGGCGACCTGCGTCACCATTCAGAAGGAGACGGGGGAGATCCGCGCCTTCGGGAACGAGGCAAAGCGCCTTCTGGGCAAGACGGCGGAGCTCACCGACGTCTGCTTTCCCGTCTATGAAGGGGAGATCCTCAACGAGCGCTATGCTGCGGCGCTGCTCGAGTACTTTTTGCAGAAGGTCGTGCGGCGCTCCTATTCGGTGGAGGCGCTCTTCTGCGTGCCCTGCGCGTGCAGTCTCGCCTCGCGCGAGAAATACTGCCGCGTCGCGCGCTCTGCGGGGCTCAACCGCGTCTCCTTTGCCGAGACGCCCTATCTCGCGGCGCTCGGGCAGGACGTGCCCCTCTCGGAGTCCACGCCCGTCTTTACAATAGATATCGGCGCGGGGAAGTCAAGCTGCGCGGCGTTTTCCCTGGACGGCATCATCGCGGGGCTGACGATGAACGTGGGCGGCAACAATATGGACGTGCACATCATCGACCACGTCGCCGAGACGTTCAACTTAAAGATCGGCTCGCTCTCGAGCGAAAAACTCAAGAACACCGTCGGCAGCCTCATTGAAAACGACAACCAGAGCACCATCGTCAACGGACGGGACGTCACGACGGGCAAGCCCCGTTCGGTCTCCGTCTCCTCGGCGGACATTCTGCTGCCCATCCGCATCTATGTGGATAAGATCATCGAGTACGCGGAGCTTATCTTAAAGAAGCTTCCCGCCGAGGTCAGCGCCGTCATGTGCAAGAACGGCATCTACCTTGCGGGCGGCGTGTGCTCTCTTGCGGGCTTTGCCGATTACGTCTCCGACCGCCTCGGCATGGAGGCGCATCTGGCAAGCGATCCGCAGATGGCGATCGTACTGGGCGGCGGGCGGACGATCGGCTCCAACGCCATCGCAAAGCGCATCTGTATGTAGGCTGCTTGACAGCGCGGTTTGCATATGATACAATAAAAGCCATCGGCGGGGCGCGTCTGTGCGCCGCCGTGCCGCCGCAGGCAAGCGGCGGAAAGGAGAAATTGCATGAAAAAATTCGGCACGATGATTGCGGCGGGCGCCCTTGCCGTCTGTCTGACAGTGGGCCTTGCGGCATGCGCGCCCATCTCTTCGGAGGCGCGCAATACGCCGTCGGAGCACGTCACGCGGGAGCAGTGGGAGGCATATTTTTCCGATCTCGATGCCTCGCTGGAAAATTGCAGGATCACTTACGAGACGTCTTATGCAGAGACGTCGTACGTCCTGGGTATCAAATATACCTGCACGCAGGTGCAGCAATATGAGATCGTACATGCCGACGGCCTCATCTATCAGCGCCGCAGCGCGCATCAGACGGGTGCGTACGGCGATGTCTCGCTGGATGATTCGGAGGCAACGACGGAATTTTACGTTGCGCCCAATCCGGATGACCAGTTCGGAAACACACTCAGCCGCTATTGGAAGAACGCGGGCGGGGAGTGGAGCGTCGATCTCATAACGGTGGGGTCGCTGTTCGATCCGCTCGACGCGCTTCCTTCGACGGACTATGACGACTATGTCTACAGCGAGGATCGCGACGGGTATGTGCTTCTTGACGACCTGGATGGCGAGAACGTCGTGCTCAAGTTTGGTAAAAACGGCAGATTGGTCGCCGTCTGGCAGGAGGAGACCAGTGTCGTCACATCCCTTGGCGGCGTGAGAACGGTGGAGCAGATGAATATCGTTATCGAGTACGGCGGACAGTCGCTGACGCTGCCGGAAGTGCCCGCCGATGATACGGGTGCGGAGACGCTCTCGGCATAACGCGCAGTCGGCGCCAAGAAAATAAGAACAGCAACATCTCGGGAGCGGATTTTCTGCTCCCGAGTTTGCTTTTTCGGACGCAAAAGCCATCCCTGCGCAAGGCAGTTGGCAGGGCAAAAAGTAACCCACGCGCAACCGCACGGGGGAGAGTTTGCTGATTTAGTTGTTCGGGTGGGCAGAGATCTTCGCGTTTCCTGCCTCGTAACTCATACTCTGCGGCACGTTCCTGCTTGCCAAAGATCGGATGCCACCGGTCGCAGCCTTTCTCTGCTCGCCGACGCGCCTCTCACGCAAACTTACCGGTATCGGTCCTTGTGATCGGTCTGTCAGAACGCGTTGCCCCGCTTCGGATGGGGGACTTGTCAGGTCGGAAGAATTCTCGGCTTCCTCTATATCGTAGGCTCATTGCCTGCCGCGGGAAAATGTTCTACCGCGAAATTGTGTTCAAAGCCGATTTACTTCTCCGCCTCTTGGATGGAATTGTACATTGGACTATCCTCCTTTTACGAAATCTTCAAGCCTTGGGAAATGAATCTGAACATTGCGCACCTCCCACCTCATTGAATTTTTCGGAGACGTTTCCGTCCATGTTGCCCGCGGACTTTCCCGTCCGCTGATTGTTCTTTCTGTGCCCCGGGCATTACTTGTGCATCGGAGTAACCTACCTTAACGACTTGTGAGGGAATAACATTTCATGAAAGTTATTTTCTTTTTGTACTTATATTATAGCAGATATTTTTGCGTTGTCAATAGTTTTCGGAAAAATTTTTTGCAGAAATTTTTGAATTATACTATAATTAGTGCTTATATATAATCCGTATATCCTGCCGTAGCTCATTTTTACAGATTATAATATCACGACACGCTTTTGATGGTTGCTTCGATCTTCACGGGGACGGCGAGGATGCTGTCCTTCCACTGCCCGTATTCGGCGAGCGAGGCGCGGTAGAGTTTGGTCCTGAGCTCGAACAGATCGCACCCCGTCTGCACGCAGGTGTCCCACAGGTCGGAAAGATACCCCGTTAAGACCTCTTCGGCGCGCGCCTCCTGCTCGGGGGTAAGCATGCTCTTGGCGATCTCCTCGGGCGAGGACGCCTCCCGCGTGCCGTACAGCTGGACGCGCAGTTCGAGCGAGAGCGTCGCCGTGGGCACGTCGGCAAGTTCCAGCCCGACCGAGCCGCCGTTCTTGAGCACGACGTAGGTCTGCCCGTCCGCCTGAAAAGAGCCCGTGTAGACGTTGCCCTCCAGCAGGCTGAACGCGAAGGTTTGCTCGCGGGGGAGAATGGCGGCGAGCCTGCCGCCGGAAAAGATCGCCGTCTCCTCCGCGCTGTACACCTTCTTTTCCTGCGCTCCCGCCCCGCCGGAGCGATCCGAACTGCCGGAACTCCCCGCACTGCTCGATGAGCCGCCCGATGAGCCGCCCGAGGACGATCCCTCCTGCACCTGCGCGCGCACATAGGGCATGTAGCCGCTGCCGCTCACGCCGTAGTAGCCGACGGCGAACTCCCGCAGCGTGGTCGTCAGCACATAGCCCGACTTTTTCGCCGCGTCCGAAAAGAGCTTGGAGAGGGCGAGGGCGGAGGTGTCGTCGATGGCGCTCGTTGTGGAGAGCATTTCGCCTGCGCTGCCCTCGCAGGCGGCAAGCTGGCAGGAGTTGGGGATATATTCGTTGCGCAAAAAGAAGTCGAGACAGGAAAAGACGTCCTCATTCGCGGCGCTCTCGCCCAGCAGGACGAGGTTGCAGAACACCAGCTTGGGCACCCAGCCCGTCTTGGCGTAGATGTCGGCAATGCAGTCGGGAACGGTCGCGCCCCTGCCTTCGATCTCTACGCTCGACGTGCCGCCCGTCGTCCTGTCGCTGCCCTTGGGGACGGCGATCTGCGCCGTGAGCGCAAAGTCCTCGCCGTCGCGGTCGATGCCCACGGCGAGCACGATGGCGGTCTTCTGAATGTCCACCAGCCCGAAGTCGTTGGAAAAGAAGATGAGGATGATCGCCGCAACAATGATAAGGCACAGCCTGCCCGGCAGCGCGGCGAGAAAGCGCTTAGTTTTCATGGCGACGCCTCCCGTAGAAGAGGAGGAGCAGCAAAATAAACGCCGCTCCGATCGCGGGGATGAGCCAAAACACGTTGCCCGTCACCGCAGAGAGAATGTTGTGCGCATCGAAGTTGAAGAGGAGAAGCAGGGCGAGCAGGACGCCGTTTGCGCCCACCGACAGGAGAGCGGGCAGCCACTTGCCCGCGGAAAAGCCGTCGGCGACGAGCCGGACGGCGCCGTGGACGGGCAGCGCCGCGTAGAACACTATCACGAATGCGAGCGCAAAGATGAACAGATAGTCGATGCGCCCAAGTACCGTCAGCCCCGCAAAGAAGTGACTCATCTTGGCAAAGGCGAACACCTGAATGACGGAGATGTCCGCAAAGACGCCGTAGAAGGTCGCAAGAAAGAAGAGCAGCACCGCCCCGCCCGCCAGGTAGCATACGGCGCCCTTCCAGGCGAGGCCCTTTTTGTAGTCAAAGCGTCCCACGAGGGGCAGCAGGAGCGCCGCGTCAAAGAACCAGGCACAGGTGCGCATCACGCCGCCCGAAAAGCCGGGAAGCCCCGCCGCGCCGACGGGCA
>DXBS01000044.1 GCA_019116405.1 Candidatus Gallimonas intestinigallinarum
ATGAAGGAAGGGGAGGCTGTGGAGATCGCCGACCTCGTCACCGAAGTCATCCGCCGCCGCGAAGAGGCAGTGCCTTCCGTTTCGGAGCGCGTTGCCGCCCTCTGCGCCAAGTTCCCCATCTACGAGAACGACGTGATGTGACCTCTCGGTCGGGCATGAGGACAGAGAAAGGCCCGCGCAAGCCCCGATAAGTTCGCGGTGCGCCCCGTCGGTTTTTGCGGCGGGGCGCGCTATATGGGCTGATCGTTGCGTGCGCAACCGTTGCGGGCGCAAGCAGTTTTTGGCGTCGTCCCAAGCGGGGCGGCGGGGGAGGAGCAATGAAATTCATGAAGAACATCCAGCTCATCGCGCGGAGCGCAGATATGTTCCGCGAAGAGGAGCTGAAAAATCTGAATATCGGCGGCTGCCGGGCGAAGTACCTTTTGGCGGTCGCGCGCGAGCCCGGCATCTCGCAGGAGGAGCTCTCGCGCTCGCTCTTTGTCAACAAGAGCAACGTGGCGCGGCAGATCGAAGCGCTGGAAAGGGCGGGCTTCGTGCGGCGGGAGGAGAACGAGCGCGACAGAAGGGCGGTGCTCGTCTTTCCCACGGCGAAGCTCGAAGAGGCGCTCCCGCGCATCCGCGAAGTGTTCGCCGCATGGCGCGCGCTCGTCACGGAAGGCTTCACGGAGGAGGAGCGGGAGACGCTCGCTCGCCTGACGGGGAAGATGGTCGAAAACGCCCGCCGCTATATGGAGGGCAGAAAGTGAAACGCACGCTGGGCTATTTGAAGCCGTATGCGGGGAGGACGGCGCTCGCACTCTTTCTGAAGACGGCGGGGAGCGTTTCCGAACTCGTCCTTCCCTATCTGCTCTCCTATATCATCGACGAACTGACGCCCTTGAAGGACGAGACTGCCATCTGGATCGCGGGCGGGGCGATGCTCTTTTTCTCGCTCTTGGCGCTCTTCGGCAACATTGCCGCCAACCGCCTTTCGGCGCTCGTCGCGGGGGCGATGACGCGGGCGCTGCGGCACGATCTCTTCCGCAAGACGAGCTACTTGAAGTGCAGCCAGGTGGATGAACTCACCGTGCCTTCGCTCATCTCCCGCCTCACGTCCGATACCTACTACGTCAATCAGATGGTGGCGCGCACCATGCGCATGGGGGTGAGAGCGCCCATCCTGCTCGCGGGCGGGCTCTTATTTTGCTTCCTGCTCAACGCGCGGCTGGCGCTCGTGCTCGTCGCGGTCATCCCCGTCGTCGCGGTGCCGCTCTTTCTCATCACGAGGAAGAGCGTCCCCATGTATCTTGCCGTGCAGAAAAACGGCGACCGCATGGTGCGCACCGTGCAGGAGGACATCACGGGCATCCGCGTCATCAAGGCGCTCTCCAAGACGGAGCACGAGAGCGAAAAGTTCGGCGGCATCGCCTCCGACCTCGCCTCCTCCGAGTTCCGCGCCCAACGGGTGATGTCGCTCACCAATCCTCTGACGTCGCTCATCCTCAATCTGGGGCTCGTCGCCGTCATCGTCGCGGGGGCGTTCCTCTCCGCCGAGGCGGGCGATATCACGGGCTTTCTCACTTACTTTATCATTGTGCTCAACGCCATGCTGGGCATTTCGCGCATCTTCGTCATCCTCTCGCGCGGGGCGGCGTCTGCCGAGCGCATCGAAAAGGTGCTTGCGCTCGACGAGCGCGAGAAGTTGGAAGAGCATCCCGCGGGCGATCCCGCCTTCGCGGTGGAGTTCAAAGACGTCTCCTTTTCCTACGGCGGGGACAAGGAGCACCTGACGGGCATCTCCTTCGCCCTCAATAAAGGCGCATCCCTCGGCATCATCGGACCGACGGGTTGCGGCAAGTCGACCGTCGTCAATCTGCTGCTGCGCCTTTACGACGTTTCCGCGGGCGCGGTGTATGTGGACGGTCGGGACGTGCGCTCCCTCCATTCGGAAGAGCTCCGCAAAAAGTTCGGCGTCGTCTTTCAGAACGGCTATCTGATGGCGGCGAGCATCCGCGAGAACATCGACTACGGCAGAAATTTGCCCGAAGAGGCGATAAAACGGGCGGCGCGCTGCGCGCAGGCGGAGGAGTTTATCGCGGCGCTCCCCGATGGGTACGATCACGACCTCGCGCAGAAGGCGGGCAATCTTTCGGGCGGGCAGAAACAGCGGCTGCTCATCGCGCGGGCGCTCGCGGCCTCTCCCGCGGTCATCGTGCTGGACGACAGCTCCTCCGCGCTTGACTATGCGACGGACGCGGCGCTCCGCCGGGCCTTGCAGCGCGAGTATGCGGGGGCGACGCGCATCGTCGTGGCGCAGCGGGTGAGCTCGGTGAAAAACTGCGATCTCATCCTGGTGCTCGACGACGGCCGCGTGACGGGCGCCGGCACGCACGAGGAACTCATGAAAGCGTGCGCGGAGTACCGCGCCATTGCCGAGACGCAGATGGGGGAGGCTGTTTGAAGCGCATTCATCGGCTAATGCTTTTTCGCGTTTCAAACGGATATAAAACTATGCCAATGAATCTTTCTAAAAACGATCTCAAGCCCGTGCGCGAGGGGAGAAAGCGCGCGGACGTCAAGTATGTGGCGCGCAGCCTCATCCGCTATGCGCGGCCCTATCTGCCCCTCTTTTTTCTCGTCTTTCTCGCTTCTCTTTCAGGGACGGCTCTCTCGCTGCTCGGCCCGCAGGTATGCGGCTATGCCATCAATGAGATCAAGCCGGATGGCGGCACCGACCTTTCGGCCATCGGGCGGTACGCGGCCGTGCTTGCGGGGGTGTATGTTGCCTCGGGCGCTCTCTCGTACCTCTCGGCGATCGGGCTGAGCTACTTTTCGCGCTGCATCATCAAGCGCATCCGTACCGAGCTCTTTTCCAAGCTCATGACGCTGCACGTCTCCTACTTCGATGCGCGGCAGGCGGGCGACATCATCTCTGTGCTCTCCTACGATCTCGATACGCTGGGGGAATCGCTCGCGAACGATGTCATGATGGTCCTCACCAGCGTCGTCACCATCGTCGGTTCCCTTGTGATGATGCTCATCACGGCGCCGCTGCTTGTCACGGTGTTCGCGGTCACGGTGCCGCTCTCGGCATTCTTTACGCGCTGGTTGACGCACAAGGTGCAGCCGCTCTTCCGCGCCCGCTCCAAAAAGCTGGGCGA
>DXBS01000003.1 GCA_019116405.1 Candidatus Gallimonas intestinigallinarum
ATGTGGTTTTCGCGCATATCCATTATAACAGCTATCTTGAATTCTGACGAGTATTTTGTTTGAAATCTTTTTCCTTTTGACATAAAAATATGCACCCCCTAAAGTCTGTCCAACTTTTGGGGTGCATATCAAACGCGCAGGGCGGCGGCGTTATGAAACTTGTTGCGCATCCTGTATGTACGGGCGCGCAGCAGTATTTTTTACGTCAAGCGGATGCCGATCTTGCGCGCCTCCTGCATGACTGCAGAATTGCTGTCCTCGCGGTAGAGATAATAGATCTCCTCCAGACGGGTCAGCTCTGTGCAGTAGTTGCTCAGAAGAGAGAAGGCATATTCGGAAACGCTCTTTTTGTCCGCCGTCTCCTCCAGGAGAACGGCGTAGACAGGGCGTTCCGCGCGGATCTTGACGAGATATACATGCGCGTTGCCGCACAGGCGCAAAAGCACCGCGCTCATCTGCGCAAGGCGCGCCTGCGACAGATCGCAGGGCAGGACGCTCTCTGCCGAGACAGAGATCTCGGAAAGTTCGTTGGTGCAGTCCAGGATCTCCTGCGATACGGACGCCCGGATCTCGCGGGCGCGGTCCACCATCGTCTTATCGCCCGTGCGCAGTGCGGCCTCCATCAGAATGGGCATGAGCGACAGATTGACGCTGAGCATGGGATTGTCCCAGATGACGTGGAGCATCGCGTCCACGGCGGCGGGGTGGTCGCGCCGGCACAGCAAGACGGCGCTCACGCTCTCCGCGTCCGTGCGCATGGTCGTATCGGCGAGCGCATGCTCGGCAACGCCGAAGATCTTTGTATCGTCCACCATGCTGTAGGCGAGCAGCGCCTGCGAATACAGGTATTCGTCCGCGGTACCCGCCTTTTGCGCGCGCTCATACTCCTTGATGATGCGGTTGGGCGTGAGGTATTGCTCCTGACGCAGTTTTTTCCAAGCCCCGTCGCGGGAGAAGCTCTCGTAGGCAAATTTGCTGCACCGCGCCATCTCTTCTGCGATCTCGCGGACAAACGCGGCGTCCTTTTCGCGGCGGGCGGCATCGTAGTCGGCGACCTTTGCTTGCTCCATGCGCATTTTCAGGGTCGGGCGCGGATTGTCCCCGCCCCACAGCGTGCGCAGGAGAATGGGATGCAGGTGCGTGCCCTCCTTTTGGATTGCCGCGTCCAAATACGCCGCGATGCGCTCGTAATAGTCGGAGACGGGCGTCTCCTGCGCAAACATTTCATATTCGACGGCGCGGCAGGGTGAACGCAGAACGTTTGCTGCCAGCTCGCACTTGGCACAGGCATCGATCCACGTCTGCGGATCGGAAGCTGCGGCGACCTTGTCCGCGTCCCGTTCAATGCGCACGCGCGCATAGGCGGCATACTTCTTCTGCGTCCTTGCAAGGCGCAGTTCGGCATAGGCGAAGAACAGCTTCTTGAAGGTCGCCAGCTTGTCGTGTTCGCAGTCGTAGCGCATAAGCGCGGCGTCAAAGCGGCGCAGCACGTCACTGTCGCGGTGCATGGCGAGGGCAAAACTATACACGAGGAGAGAGACCAGCTCTTCCTTGGTGAGCAGGGGGAGAATGGCAACGGGCACGCCGATCGCGACGCCCTCCCTTGTCTGTTTTGAAGTAAAACAGGTCTCCGGGCCAAAGATGCGCAGGAGCGTATACCGCCCGTGATAGCCTGCGACGATCGCAGCCCTGTCGGCAAGCTCATACAAGAGCGGCATCTGCGTGCGCACGATGTGTTCGCTCTCGTTCGTCTTTTCTTCCTGCAGCACCTTGACGAGCGTCATCATCGGCAGGTACATGGTGAGAAGATAGACCGCGAGCGATAAAAATACGCACAGGACGGCGACGAGTTCGCGCGTCTGTATGCTTGCCGCGGTGGCGCCGATGAGCAGTCCGGAGGCGCCGAGGCTGAGAAGAAATCCGCATACAAGCAGCGCTGCAGAGTATGCGCGGCACAGCCACAGGGTGCGATTTGCTCTGCGCTGCGCGGCGCGCTGTTCGGCGCGGGTGCCGTTGCCTGCACTTAGGTAGTGTTCGCGGTGTTCGGCAGTTTTGCGCGAAAGCATCCGGTCCGCGCTTTTATAGCGCAGCGTATTGACGGTCGCAGCGATCGCCAGTCCCAAAATCCCGATGCAGGTGAGTGCGATCGCGGCAGACAGCGAAGCGGGCAGCATCAGCGCCCAGATGACGGAGGCAAACAGTGTGATGATAACGGATAAAAAAACGGCAGCATAGCGCAATACGGTCATAGGCAGCTCCCAAATGTTTCGAAAAAATAAACTCTGCTTAAGTATACCATGTACGGGCGCGCGTGTCAAGCAAAGGAAGTTGTGCGTTTGCCAAGAAAAATTCCCGAAGTCCTTGCTATTTTGCGCGCAATTTGTTATAATACCAAAAAGCATTTTACAAGGAGCAGCGTATGATCGACCTTTCTACTATCCGAAATACCGACCCCGAAGTCTGCCGGGCGATGGAGCAGGAGCTCTCCCGCCAGCGCGGGAATCTGGAACTCATCGCGAGCGAAAACATCGTCTCTCCCGCCGTGATGGCGGCAATGGGGAGCCATCTCACCAACAAGTACGCAGAGGGCTATCCGGTCAAGCGCTACTACGGCGGCTGCGAGTTCGTGGATATCGTCGAGAACCTCGCGCGGGATAGGCTCAAGGAGATCTTCGGCTGCGAGCACGCCAACGTTCAGCCGCACAGCGGCGCGCAGGCGAACTTTGCCGTCTACTTTGCCATGCTCAAGCCGGGCGACACCGTCATGGGCATGAACCTCTCGCACGGCGGACACCTCACGCACGGCTCGCCCGTCAACTTCTCGGGGACGTTCTTCAACATCGTGCCCTACGGCGTCTCGCAGGAGACGGAGACCATCGACTATGATGAGATGGAGCGCATCGCCCTGGAGTGCAAGCCTAAGATGATCGTCTCGGGCGCGAGCGCATATCCCCGCATTCTCGACTTCAAGCGCATCAGCGAGATCTGCGACAAGGTGGGCGCGCTGATGATGGTGGACATTGCCCACATTGCGGGCCTCGTTGCGGCGGGGCTGCATCCCAATCCCGTGCCCGTTGCCGACTTTGTCACGACGACCACGCACAAGACGCTGCGCGGTCCGCGCGGCGGCGTCATCATGTGCAAGGAGCAGTATGCCAAGGCGATCGACAAGGCGGTGTTCCCCGGCACGCAGGGCGGACCTCTGATGCATGTCATCGCGGCAAAGGCGGTCGCCTTCAAGGAGGCGCTCTCGCCCGAATTCAAGGCATATCAGCAGCAGATCGTCAAGAACGCTGCCGCCATGGCGGACAGGTTTACAAATAACGGCGTGCGCCTCGTCTCGGGCGGCACGGACAACCATCTCATGCTCGTCGACCTCAGAAAGGAAGGCATGACGGGCAAGGAGCTGGAAGCGCTCCTCGATCGTGCGCATATCACGGCGAACAAGAACACCATTCCCTTTGAGACGACTTCTCCCTTCATTACGAGCGGCGTGCGCATCGGTACGCCCGCCATCACGGCGCGCGGCATGAAGGAGCAGGAGGCGATCCGGATCGCCGATCTCGTCACCGAGGTCATCTGGAAGAAGGAGGAGGCGATTGCCGACGTCGCGGACAAGGTCCACGAACTCTGCGCCGCCTTCCCGATCTACGAGGGCGATATCCTTTGAGATTTGGTATCTGATTTAAAAAACGGTCGCAAAATACGCGCCGCCCGCCATACATCGGCGGGCGGCGCTGTGCATATGTGTTACGGCGCGATGAGTTCGTCCAGCGGGACGTCGTACAATTTTGCAAGCTTGATAAAGTTCTCCAGCGTCGGCACGGTGATACCCGCCTCATAGGCGTGGTAGGACTGATACCTGATTCCTATTTTTGCGCGACGGCGGTCTGCGTGTAGCCGTATCCCTCGCGCAGCTGTCTGAGATTTTTGGAAAGATTGTAGAGTTCTTGCATGGCGCGCTCCTCCGGTATTTCAAGTATATATACGCCATTTGCGGCGGGCTGAAACAATTCGTGAAAAAATACTTGACAGCGTGCGGGCGGCGTACTATAATGAATGCAATCGAATATTCTTTGGGGCGGAGTGAAAGTCTCCACCGGCAGTATAGTCTGCGAAGAGCCAGGCGGCTCCCGAGCGGGTGAGATTCCCGCACCGACGGTCATAGTCCGGATGAGAAAAGAAATAAGTGCGTATTTTCGCGCGCCCCGCTTTGTGCGGGGCGCGCTTTGTATGCAGGTCAAAGAATACTCGAAATATATTCAGGAGTTCTTTGTCATGAGTGCTGCAAAACGTTACTTTTCCTCGACGCGCATCGCAATGATCGCGCTCTTCTCCGCACTGGCGGCGGTGCTGTACATCTTCAACTTCTCGCTTCCGTTCGCCTTCCCGGGCTTTCTGGAGTTCCGCTTCTCCGATATCCCCGTGCTCATCGGTACCTTTGCCCTGGGGCCGGTTTCGGGCTGCATCATCGTCGTGATGATGGTGCTCATCAAGCTCGTGTTCGTCTCGACCTCCACCTTCTTCGTGGGCGATCTTGCGGACATCCTCGTCGGGTTCGCGCTCGTCATCCCCGTTGGCGTCATTTACAATCGTATCCGCACCTTCAAGGGCGCGCTTTTAGGCATGGGCGTGGGGACGCTCATCTCTACGGCGCTTGCGATCTTTCTCAACCGCTTTCTTCTCGTGCCCGCCTATGTCACGCTCATGTTCGGCGATAGCTGGGAGCCTCTCCTTTCCATGATGACGCCGCTCTTCCCGAACTGCACGCAGGAGAACTTCTACACGCTCTATCTGTGGGTGTCCGTGCTGCCCTTTAACCTGCTCCGCTGCCTCGTCGCGTCCCTCGTGACGCTGCTCGTCTATAAGCACATTTCGCGCGCGATCAACCGCCTCAACGAAAAGATGCGCCCCAAAAAGGAGCGCACGGACGAGGAGGAGAAGAAGCGCACCGTCATCACGATCATCGTGCTTGTCGCCGTGACGCTGCTCCTGGTCGGGCTGGCGATTTTGCATTTCTTCCTGACGCAATGAGAAAAATTTCTTGCCAAACGTCGCCGTATGCGGTATAATACCCGTGATATGGCGATTTTTCTTTCCCATTCGCCCGAGGAGACCAAGTCCTTCGCGGCGCAATATGCAAAGACGTTACGCCCCGGGGACGTGGTGCTCCTTGAAGGGGAAATGGGCGCGGGCAAGACGGCGTTCGCGCAGGGCGTCGCGCGCGGGCTGGGCGTAACAGAGGACGTTTTAAGTCCGACGTATGCCTATGTCAACAGCTACGAGCCCATGTTTCACTTTGACTGCTACCGCATCGAGAGCGAGCGGCAGGCGGAGGAACTGGGCTTTTCCGACTACTTTGATGCGGGGAAGATCTGCCTTGTCGAATGGAGCCAAAACATTGCGGGGCTGCTGCCCGCGGATTGCAAAAAGGTCGTCATCCGAAAGGTGAGCGAAGAGGAGCGGGAGATCGTCACATGAATTTTCTTGCCATCGATACGAGCGGCAGACAACTCAATACCGTCGCCGTCCATGGCGAGCGGCAGATCGTTTTGCCCCGCCCCGACTGCGCGATGCGGCACTCCGTGATTTTAATGGACGAAATCGACGCCGCTCTCAAGCAGGCGCAACTGACGCCGCAGGACTGCGACTTCTTCGCCTGCGTGGTGGGCCCCGGGTCGTTTACGGGCATCCGCATCGGCATCGCGACGGTCAAGGGGCTGTGCCTCGCCGCCGGAAAGGGGGCGCTTGCGCTCACCTCTTTTGACTGCCTCGCATATGCTGATACGAACGAACAAAAGCTCTGCCTCGTGGACGCGGGGCACGGTAACTTCTATGCCTGCGGCTATTCCGGCACGCAGGTGAGCGTCCCGCCCCTGTTTGCCTCGCGGGAGCAGGTGGATGCGATCATCGCGTCGGGGTATGTGCCCGTCGCGCACGCGCCGCTCTTTGAAGGGGTGCGCGTTGCGGACGCGGCGCAGGGACTGCTCGCCGCCGCCACAAGCAAGGCGGGGGAGGTCATGCCCGCGCACGCCCTGGAGGCGCTGTACTTGCGGAAATCGTCCGCAGAGGAGGGGAGATGAACGGCAGAAGCTGGCAGTATGCCGACCTCAACGCCATCGCCGCGCTGGAGGCGGAGAACTTTTCCGACCCGTGGAACCATCGCATGCTCGCCGATTCCTTTCTCTCGGGCAACTTCTACGGGTCTCTGCTCGAGGAGGACGGCGCGATCACTGCCTACGGCGGCGTGAGCGTTGTTTTGGACGAGGCGGAAGTGCAGCTCATCTGCACGGCAGAGGTGTACCGCAGGTGCGGCAGGGGCGGCAAGATTCTCGAAGATCTTCTTCAGATCGCCGAGGAAAAGGGCGCAAAGCGCGTCTTTTTGGAGGTGCGCGTTTCCAATGCGCCCGCCATGTCTATGTACTTAAAATACGGCTTTTGCGGACTGTATGCGCGTTCGCGCTACTATGCGGACGGTGAGGACGCCCTCGTCATGGTCAAGGAGCTCGGTTGAAACTTTCCTATGTGCAGCAGGGCGAGGGGAAAGACCTCATATTTCTGCACGGTTACCTCGCCTCCAAAGAGAGTTTTTACCCGCAGATAAGCTATTTTTCCCAATTTTACCGCGTGACCGCGCTGGATTTCCCGGGTTTCGGCGGCGCGGAGACGCTTCCCGCGGCGTGGTCGGTTAAGGACTATGCCGACTGGCTCGTGGCGGCGCTCGAAGAACTGCACATCGCGTTCCCGCACGTCGTGGCGCATTCCTTCGGCGGCAGGGTCGCCGTCAAGTGCCTTGCGCGCGGAAACGTATTTGACCGCGCGGTGCTGACGGGCTGTGCGGGCATCGTGCCGCGGCGCACGGCGGGCTACAAGCTGCGCGTCAGGTGCTATCGCGCCGTCAGAAAAATCGCGCCGAAGTATGCCGAGCGCCACTTCGGGAGCAAGGAGTATCGGAGCCTTCCGCCCCTCATGCGGGAGAGCTATAAAAAGATCGTCAACGAGGACCTGCGCGGCGACGCGACGCGCATCCGCCGTCCCGTACTGTTCATCACGGGCAGCGAGGACACCGAGACGCCGCTCTCGTCCACGATGATCTATGTGCACGCCGTCCGCGGCAGTCAGCTGTTCGTCATGGAGGGCTGCGGACACTTCGCGCATCTGGAAAATGCGCTCGCGTTCAATGCAAAGACGGAGGAGTTTTTACAATGGGAGTCTGGTCGGTCATCGCCAATATCGCAGGAGGTCTGCTCGCGGGCTACATCTTCGTGATGTGCTCCGTCCGCCTGCTCGGCATCCTGCAGCAGGAGGGGTACTCCTGCAGGGCGTTTCTGAAGTGGTACTATCGCAGCCGCAATATCGAGCGCAAGAAGGCGTCCCTGCTCGCCATTGCCATCGCGCTTCTGACGGCCATCGTCAGCGTATGCTTCTCCTTTCTGGGCAGCGAGATCGCCAACCTCATCTCGGCGATCCCCTTCATCGGGCTCGCCGTGCTCTACTGTGTTTCGGAGAGCAGGCACGCCCTCAAAGTCAAGGAGGTGCCGACGCCCCGCCTCATGCGGCTGACCGTCGTCTACACCCTCGTCATGATCGCCGTCAATATCGCGCTCGCCTTTGCGATGCGCGCCGTTGCGCTCGCGATCAACGCGCCCTGGTACAATCTTCTGCGCTACGTTCCCTTTGCGATCGTGCCGCTCCTGACCCCCGTGATTCTTGCAGGCGTCTGCTTTGTCATGAAGGCGTATGAGACGCCGCACACCGCCCGCTTCATCAAAAAGGCGAAGGCGGAGCTGGATAAGAGCAGCGCCGTCAAGGTGGGCATCACGGGGAGCTTCGGCAAGACCAGCGTCAAGCACTTCGCGGCGATCATTCTCTCCGTCCGCTTCAAGGTCATTGAAACGCCGCTCTCCTACAATACACCCAGCGGCATCGCGCGCACGGTCAACGAGATCGGCCTGGACTGCAACGTCTTTCTCGCGGAGATGGGTGCGCGCAGGACGGGCGAGATCGCGCAGCTGTGCGATATCGTCACGCCCGAATACGGCATTCTGACGGGCGTCTGCCCCCAGCACACCGAGACATTCGGCTCGCTGGAGGCGGTCAAGGCGGAAAAGGGCGTGCTCGTCGGTAGATCCCGCCGCTGCGTTCTTGGTAGGACGGTCGCCGATCTCGCAAGAGAGGACGATCTCGTCATGGGGCGGGATTTTGACGCGGAGGATGTCCGTCTCTCGCTGGACGGCACCCGCTTCACGCTCCGCCTGCCGGACGGCAGTTTTTCCGTGCAGGTGCCCGTACTCGGCCGGCATGCGGCGGAGGACGTCGCGCTTGCCGCGGCGCTGTGCTCGCTGCTCGGCATGACGGCGGAGGAGATCAAAGCGGGCATTGCCGAGATCACGCCCGTCGCGCACCGTCTGGAGCGGCGCAATCAGGGCGGCGTCATCATTCTCGACGATGCGTACAACGCCAACACCGCGGGCGCGCAGAACGCCGTGGAAGTGTTGAAGCTTGCGGGCGGGAGGAAAGTCGCCGTCACGCCCGGCATCGTTGAACTGGGACAGCTCGAAGAGGACATCAACATGCAGCTGGGCGCCTCGCTCGTCGGGCTGGATCTTGTCATCCTCGTGGGCGAAACGCTCGTTCTGGAGGTGCGGAACGGCTACCTTGCGGCGGGCGGCGCGGAGGAAAACCTGCGCATCGTGCCCACCCTGCAGGACGCACAGAATATCCTTGCCAAGGAGCTGGGCGCGGGGGACTGCGTGCTCTTTCTCAACGACCTGCCCGATATCTATTAAAGATACCAGACCAAAGAAACACCTTCGGAAGAAAAATTCTTCGGAGGTGTTTTTTGTATGCCGACAGTCGCAGTCTTTTTCGGGGGAAGGTCCAACGAGAGCGAGGTCTCCGTCATCACGGGGATGCTCGTGTGCAATCTGCTGCGCGGCGGGAGCTATCGCGTCCTGCCCGTATATCTCCCGCCCGAGGGCGGCATGGTCACGGCGGATTTCCGCGCCGTGGAGGAGGTCGTCCGCCCCAAGAAGCCGCCCCTTCCCGTGCGGGTCGAGGGAAAGACGCTCGTGCGCACAAAGGGCAGGGGACGCGTCGTCGCCCGCTTTGACGTCGCACTCAACTGCTGCCACGGCGGCATGGGCGAGGACGGCACGCTCGCGGCGCTTCTTTCCTGGCAGGGCGTCCCCCTTGCCTCGCCCGCCATGCCCGAGAGCGCGGTGTTCATGGACAAATGGCTCACCAAGATCGCGGCGCGCGGGCTGAATATCCCCGTGGCGCCCGCCGTGTGCCTCAAAGAGGGCGAGGACGGCGCGGCAAAGGCGGAAGAGGTCGGGTATCCGCTCGTCGTCAAGCCCGTGCATCTGGGCTCGAGCATCGGCGTCACGGTCGTACATACGCCCGAAGAGCTGGATGCGACGCTCGCGCTCGCCTTTGAGCTGGACGACGCGGCGCTTCTCGAGAAGTACTTCGAGGGCAGGCGGGATATCAACTGCGCGGCGGCGCGCATCGGGGAAGAAGTGCGCCTCTCGCCGCTCGAGGAGGTGTTCTCGGCGGGGGATGTGCTCACCTATCGCGAAAAGTACGAAGAGGGCAGGGGCGGTAAGTGCCCCGCAGAGTTGCCCGAGGAGATCGCGGCGCGCATTCATGCGTTGACGCGCACGCTCTATGAGGCGTTCGGGATGCGCGGCATCGTGCGGGCGGACTTCCTCGTCGTCGGCGGGGAGGTGTACTTCAACGAGCTGAACATGGTGCCGGGTTCTTTGGCGGGGTATCTGCTCGGGGGGACGCTCTCGGGCATGCGCCGCTTTTTGGAGGAGATCATCGCAGACGCGCTCGCCCGCCCGCAGGCGCAAAAGCGCATCATTCATACGGGAATTTTGACGCGCGGCGTTTTTTCGGGCGCAAAAAGTTGCAAACGGCGGCAAAAAATCGTATAATAGAGGAAAAATCCGGCGAGGTACCTATGGCAAAGATCCAAATGACGACCCCCATCGTGGAGATGGACGGCGACGAAATGACCCGCATCCTCTGGAAGAAGATCAAAGAGATCCTCATCCTGCCCTATGTCGACTTGAATACCGAATACTACGATCTGGGACTTGTGCACCGCGACGAGACGGCAGACACCGTCACGGTGGAGAGCGCGCTCGCGACCAAAAAGTACGGCGTTGCCGTCAAGTGCGCGACCATCACGCCCAATGTGCAGAGAATGAGCGAATACAACCTGCATGAAATGTGGAAGAGCCCCAACGGCACCATCCGCCGCATTCTGGACGGCACCGTGTTCCGCGCGCCCATCGTCTGCAAGGGCATCCGCTCCTATGTGCCCACCTGGACCAAGCCCATCGTGCTCGCCCGTCACGCCTACGGCGACGTATATGCGGCGGTCGATCATATCGCGGAGCCGGGGAACAAGGTGTTCCTCGTCACCGAGGACAAGGAAGGGCGCGAGGTTTCTCGTCAGCTCGTCCACGACTTCAACGGCACGAGCGGCGTCGTGCAGGGCATGCACAACTGCGACGATTCCATCCGTTCTTTCGCGCATTCCTGCTTCCGCTACGCGCTTGAGCAGAACCTGCCCATGATGTTTGCGACCAAGGACACCATCTCCAAGGTGTACGACGGTCAGTTCAAGAAGATCTTCAACGAGGTGTACGAGGAGTACAAGGAGCAGTTCGAGGCAAAGGGGCTGTGGTACCTCTACACCCTCATCGACGACGCCGTGGCGCGCATCGTGCGCTCGGAGGGCGGCATCCTGTGGGCGTGCAAGAACTACGATGGCGACGTCATGAGCGACATGGTCGCAACCGCTTACGGCTCTCTTGGCATGATGACTTCCGTGCTCGTCTCGCCCGACGGCAAGTATGAGTACGAGGCGGCGCACGGCACCGTCACCCGCCACTACTATAAGTACCTGAAAGGCGAGGAGACCTCCACCAACTCGGTGGCGACCATCTTCGCCTGGACGGGCGCACTGCACAAGCGCGGCGAAATGGACGGCAACGAGGAGCTCATGGCATTCGCAAAGAAGCTGGAGCAGGCGACCATTGCGACCATTGAGGAAGGGGAGATGACGGGCGACCTCGTCCCGCTCTTCCACCGCGAGGGCATCACGCCCAAGAAGCTCAACTCCGAGGAGTTCCTCTACGCGATCGCGAAAAGACTGTAAAAAATTTTTGCATGCGCCCGCGCTGTAATACTTGACATTACAGCGCGGGCGCTGTATAATAGCTGTATCATACAGAAAAACTTAGGCAGGGGAATATGAAGATCACCTCAAGATTTACGGTGGCGGTGCATACGCTGCTTGTCATTTACAACTTTTCGGCAACGACGAAGGTCACGTCCGATTTCATCGCGGCGAGCGTGCAGGTCAATCCAGTCGTCATCCGCAGGACGCTTTTAAGCCTGAAGGCGGCGGGCATGGTGGACGTCAAGGCGGGCAGCGGCGGCGCGAGCATTATAAAGGACATGGGGGACATCACGCTGTACGACGTCTATAAGGCGGTGGACAGCATGGACGGGGACATGTTCCACTTTCACGAAAACCCAAACCCCGCCTGTCCCGTCGGGCGCAATATCCACGCTGTGCTCGATGCGCACCTCGCCGATGCGCAGGCGGCAATGGAAAACGAACTCAAAAATGTGACGCTGCTCGATTTGACCAAAGATCTTGCAGGCAAACCGGATTAAAAGATGATGCCTGTCCCGCGCGGGGCAGGTTTTTTTGTAGAGTTGACCCCTCATCCGTCCGCTGCGCGTCCACCTGCCTCGCACAAGTAGACCTTGTGCTTCGGTCAGCGATTTTGCGTTGCAAATGCAAAATCGCTAAGCTCATGTGGCGCAGAAGCCGCACCGCGGCTGTCTGCATAACGCACACATTCGCCCCCTCAGGGGAAGGTGGCAGGCGAACTTGTGAGAGCCTGACGGATGAGGGGAAAATTTTTTTGCCTTGTTCTGTACCCAATAGGTATAACCGATATTTTTTTATAAAAGCCTTGATAGAATAGAAGTATCTCAGAAAATATCATCACGATCTCTCTTCACAGCGTCTGCAACAGGTCGAGGAGGACATTCGCCGCATTGCAAACCTTGTCTGCGATCGTCCGCAAAACAGGAGCGGGCGTCCGTGAAAGCACGGACGCCCGCTCTTGGTAAGGATGAAAGATGAAGTGTGTTTATCTTCTTCTCAGCAGAGAGAGGAAAAGCACGGCAAATCGCAGAAAGTAGAGCAGGGAAACGAGCAGGGACGCCACATACGTCAGCGCCGCCGCCGAGAGTACCTTGCTTGCGCCGGGCAGCTCCTCTTCGGTGAGGATGCCGTCCTCGATGAGCATTTTTTTCGCGCGGCGGGAGGCGTTGTACTCCACGGGCAGCGTCACGAGCATGAACAGCGTCGAAAGCCCGTAGAGCGCGATGCCGATATACACCAGCCACTGTCCGACGGCCACATCCGTCACGGTCAGGAACAGATCGAGCAGAACGCCCACGATGACGAGGGGCAGCGCGAGCCGCGCGCCGATATTGGTGACGGGCACGAGCGCGTTGCGGATCCTGTAGGGGACATAGCCCGATTTTTTCTGCATGACGTGCCCGACTTCGTGCGCCGCTACGGCGACCGCCGCCACCGATGTGCTCCCGTACGAGCTCATGGAGAGGTTGACCTGCTTCTTGGTCGGATGATAGTGGTCGGTGAGCTTGCCTTCCACGCGGTTGACGGAGATATCGTGGACGCCGCGCCGCGACATGAGCCGCACCGCCGTATCGTAGCCCGTCATGCAGGAGCGCGTCTGGACGCGGTCAAAGGCTGTGAACGTCGAATTGACGCGCGCGCTCGCCCAGCCCGAGAAGATGAGGCAGGGGATGAGCAGCAATAGGAACAACAGGTAATCGTACACGATAATATCTCCTTTTATCTATTATACCTCGCGTAAACACATTTCTAACAAGAAATTGCATTTTTTCACAAAAAAAGTTGGCAGGTGCGCGGCGCCCGCCCGCATGCGGGCGGGCGCCGCGCAATTCCCCGCGCTTTCTGTCCCAAAACATCTTGCGTTTTTTCGCAAAAGTTGATATACTTGAAGCATGGCAACGCATGGTTTTACCGACAAAGTCCGCGTCACCGTCAAGGCAGGCGACGGCGGGGACGGCATGAACTCCTTCAAGGCATACAAGGGCAAGCCCGCGTGCGGTCCCGACGGCGGCGACGGCGGGGACGGCGGCAATGTCTACCTCGTCGCGGACGAGAACGTGCACGACCTGCTCGCCTACCGCTTTACCTCCAAATACGCGGCGGGCAACGGCGAGCGCGGCGGCTCCAATCAGTGCTTTGGAAAGCGCGGCGCGGACGTCGTTCTCAAAGTCCCCTGCGGCACGCTCGTGCGCGACGCGGAGACGAACAAGATCATCTGCGACGTCTATGAAAACGGCGAAAAAATCCTCCTGTTGCAGGGCGGCAAGGGGGGCAAGGGCAACGTGCGCTTTACGACAGCGCGCCGCCACGCACCCAACTTCGCGCAGAAGGGCGTGAAGGTCAAGCCGCACGCCGTCATTTTAGAGATGAAGGTCATCGCGGACGTGGGTCTCGTGGGCTTTCCCAACGTGGGCAAGAGCACGCTGCTCTCCAGGATCTCCGCTGCCCGCCCCAAGATCGCGGACTACCATTTCACGACGCTCTCCCCCAATCTGGGCGTCGTGCAGTACTATGAAAATTCCTTTGTCGCGGCGGATATCCCCGGGCTCATCGAGGGCGCGGCGGAGGGCGCGGGACTTGGCCACGGGTTTTTGCGCCATATCGAGCGCACCCGCATGATCTGCCACGTTCTGGACATTGCAGGCACCGAGGGGCGCGATCCGTCGGAGGACTTTGACAAGATCAACGCCGAGCTCGCGGCGTACTCCGAAAAGCTCGCCGCGCTCCCGCAGATCGTCGTGCTCAACAAGTGCGACTGTCCCGGCGCGCAGGAAAATATCGCCCGCTTTACGGCGGCGCATCCCGATCTCACCGTCTGCCCCATCACGGCGCTGAGCGGCGAGGGAACCAAAGAGCTTCTGGATAAGGTCTGGGCGCTGCTTCAAACCCTCCCGCCCGCCGAGCGCATCCCCTCGGACGAGTTCGCGTTCGATGAAGAGGACACCTGGCAGTTCGAGATCTTCCGCGACGAGGAGAGCGCGTATGTTGTCGTCGGCGGGCTGGTCGATCTGCTCTGCCGCAATGTCGTTTTGAGCAATCCCGACTCCATGCAGTATTTCCAACGTATGCTGAAAACCCGCGGCGTCTTTAAGGCGCTTCAGGGCATGGGCTGCAAGGAAGGGGACACGGTCATCGTCGGCGACGTCGAATTTGAATTTGTGCCATAATCAGATTTTATACTACAGGAGGAAATGATGGAACGCGGACTGCGTGCATTCTTTTATGATTACCACTACTATCTGTTCCCCGACGGCATGACGCTGGAGGAACTCAAGGCGGCGGGCAAGGTGCGCGTCAAGCACCTCAGAGAGGAGCGCTGCATGGCGCCCGACTTCATCTACGAGAGCATCGTGGAGGAGACGCTGAAGATCGAAGTACCCGAGCGCGTCTTTGAAGTGGAGGTCAACCTCTACACGGGCGCAGAGTACGATGCGATCTTAAAGAAGCACGTCGACCGCGTCTGCCCCGGCTGCGAGCGCTATGAGGACGACGGCACCGACAACCTTGACGGGCATCATGAAGAGATGTCGCTGGACGGCGTGTGCTATCTGCGCAACGGCGAGGATGAGCCGTGGAGCTTCGGGTACTGTACGTTTGTGTTCTGGCTCCGCGTCGCGGACAAACTCAACGAACTTGCGGCATGCATCGACGCGGACGATCAGGAGAAGCTGAACAGCCTCATCAACGAGGAGCTGGAGCATTTCTATCTCCCGCTGAAGTTTTACGGCACGGTGCGCGGGGGCAGGTACTGCCTGTATTTGCGCGGCGACTGGCGCAACTCGCCCTCTGCATATACGACGGAGCGCTACCTTGCCGAGTGCGGCGCGCTTGCGACGTCTCCCCTCGTCGCGGCGGGCTGGAGGGTGGAATATCTGCTGCCCGAGGGCGTCGTCAAACACAAGAGCGCGTACGATGAACGCTGCATGGGACGGGTAGAGATGACGGAAGCGGGCACGACCGTCTATCTGTATGTCCCCGAGGGAGAGGATTCGACGGCGCGCGCCAACGATGTGTTCGAATGTATGGCGGAGGACGTCGGCGAATACGCGGCGCTGTGCGCCTTTGCCTGGGTGGAGCCGACGGCATCTCGCGTGGGCATGCTTCCCCGCAAGAAGTTCGCGCGTCAGCTCAAGGCTGCAGCCGATGCGTTCCTCGCCGCGATGGATGCCGAGGACGAGCATGCGCTCATCTCGCCCTATGCGACGGGCTACGGTTACGACGGCGGCGCGGACGAAAAACAGCTTCCCTATCGCGAGAAGCTCGCCGAGGGCTTCACGCAGGCGCCCGATATCGCGCTCATTGATCGGGATGTGCTGGACGGGGCGAAGGAGGAGCTGCCCTGGTGGCTGCGCGTGTATGCTTTCGGGTATCTGTACTTTCCCACCGTGCACGCAGGGGAGGACCTCGTTCCCGTCATCGCATGGTATCTGGGAAACCTCAGGGACGCGCCCCTGTACGAACAGGAAGAGAACGGCATGACGGCGGTCAACCTCGGATTCGGTTACGGCGCCGAGCGCGGATTTTTCCTGGATATGATGGTCATGGATGAAAAGCGGTTCCTGCGCATGCTCAGAATGCTCGCGCCCATGCTGCAGGCGTATGGCGCAAAGGCGGTCATCGTCAACGAGCATGGCGCGGTGGCGTATGAATGCGGCTATGACTTCCTTCCTGCGGGCGGATTAAACTGAAAAGGAGCGGGCATTGCCCGGAACAAATATGACAAGCAAACAGAGAAGCAAACTCAAATCCATTGCGGCAAACCTCTCGCCCGTCACCCAGATCGGCAAGGGCGGGATCTCCGACAACCTGTTAAAGACGCTCTCCGAGGCGCTCGAAGCGCGTGAGATCATCAAGGTCAACGTGCTTCCCACCGCCGAGGCGGACGCGGACACCATGGCGCAGAACGCAGCGGACCTGCTGGGCGCGGAGGTCGTGGCGGTCATCGGCAGGAAGGCGATCTTCTACCGCCGCTCCTCGCGCGACGACGTGGAGCATATTGAGCTGTAAACGCGGCGGGCGATATTCATTGCATGCAAATACAAAGCGCGGCGGCGGGCAAAATGCCCGCCGCCGCGCGTCTGTCGATCTATTTTCCTATGGCGTAAGATCCTCATGCCTGATGACAGGTGGCTCAGATCTTTTGCTTCTTGATATGTTTTCTTAATTTTTTATAGCATTTGAAAAAGTCATCGTTCGGATTGATGAAAAGATACCCATATTCTGAACGAAAATTGTTTAAATTCTCTTCCCATAAACTATATACTTTTTCAAAAAAACATAAAAAATTGTCTGTTGATTGCTTTATGTCCTCTTTTTTACTTTCAATGCTTATAATATTATTTTTATATGTATTGATAAAATCATATATTCGGCTCAAGCCATCAAAAAAAGACAAGAAGGAATACGAAATGGTTATATTTCTTTGGTCTTCAACGATATCGGAAAATATTACCGTTAAGTCAGACAGATCGTATGAGCAGTGATTGCGTAATGTTAAATTTATATAGAAACTTTCCATCCCCATTTTTATTCCCTCGTTATTGTATTTGCAAAAGTTTTCTATACGCATACCCCAATCTTAATGGACGATAAAGGCGCCGACGGGGGAGGGGAGAGTGGGGTCGAGCGGTGGATATTCATTCTCATCGTACAGTTCTTCGGGCAGCGTGACGCTCTCTTGACTGCGGCGGATGACCAGCTGCGCATCCATGGAGTAATCGGCCGTCTCCTCCGGATAGGAGGCGGAATACCCCATGTCGATGTACACGGAGAACTGCTCGAAGGTGCCGTCCTCGTTGATATACAGGTAGACCTCCAGCGTCTTGCCTTGGAAGCGGAAGTCGATCTCCCCGAACCCGCCCGTCGTGCTCTCTTCGATCGCGCGGAAGTAGTCGTCATTGGCGTAAAATTTGAGTTTGAGCCCCGCGCTGTCGTCCAGTCCGACCGAGATACCCGCCGCCGCAAGTTCTTCCAGCATATCTTCCATGTCCTGCGTCTCCTGCGAGGGCACTTTGAGTGGCTGCACATGGCGCATCGGCAGCACGCCGCCTCCGGAAACATCGCCAAACAGATCTTCCAGAATGGCGACAAGATCGCCGAAGGGGATTTTTCCGCAATACGGCTCCGTGCCGTCCACGACGTCGAGGTAGAGATTGTCGCTGTCATGATAGACGTCGCCCGAAAGCACATAGGTGCCCGCCGTACCGTCTACGGCCTGCGAGGCATTGAGACGCAGCGAGCCTTTTCCGACGGAGCCCGCTTCATTGACGTTGGGTATGGCAATATCGTAGTTGCCTTCGCCGTTCATGATGACGGAATCCCCCGCCGCGTTGATATTCAGGTCGATGTCTCCCTGAATGGAGAATCCGAAGGCGTCGCTCGCAGGATCGCGCAGGAGCGCATTTTCATCGATGGAAGAGACCGCATGCGCCAGTTCGGCCGCCGTCGGCGTGCGGTAGTCTCCGTCGATCACGGGATTGGGTTTGCATGCCGTCAATCCGACTGCCGTCAGAAGGACGGCCGCGCATCCGAGTGCAAGAGTTCGTCTCAATATTTT
This sequence comes from Candidatus Gallimonas intestinigallinarum, assembly GCA_019116405.1. The sequence continues at coordinate 17,754 of DXBS01000003.1, forward strand.
TTTCATAAAATTTCTCCTGTTCTATGGGTTCTCTGCGGGGAAGTTGTCTCAGATCTGAGCGGGATCGATGATCGCGGCATAACCATTCTGGGCGCCTACGACGAAGAAGGTGCCGTCGGGACGCTCATAAACGGCGTCGGGGTCAAAGTCTAAGGCATAAATAAATTGCTGCGCCTGTTGGTCAAAGATGAGCAATTCACCCGTAAGGCTTTTCACAAAGGAATAGCGCGCGGAGACAAGCAGCGTCGTGTCCGGATCGTACCCGGATTGCTGCGGATAGGATTCGGAGAGTTCGTTTTCCGAGATCTGTTCGCCCGTCAGACTGTCAAAACAATTTCCGTAAAAATGTACCGCCTTCCCGTCATACCATGCGGGTTCGGTATTAAAGAAGTATCCCCCGAATTCTCCGTGCACCGTCACAGTGCCCGCGGTCAGGTCAAGATAGTAGAGATTGCTGCCTGACGAACCGGTTTCGGCGACATACACCATGTTGTCGCCGCGGTTGGCAGTGAGAATGGGCTCATAGAAAGATTCGTATGAAAAGAGCGCGTTGTTGCTTCCGTCAAGATCGCAGCGATAGATCTCTACCCATTGATCGGTATTGCAGTACACGATGCAGTCCTCCATGAGGACGATCTCGTTGACGGGGCAGGAGGCGTCGAAGGTCTGCGCGTCGAATGTCTCCAGGTCGATCACGCGGATGACGCCCGCCTCACCCGTGCCGACGCAGAGTTTGCCGTCATAGACGTCCCCGCAGGTGGGACCGACGATAAAGCCTCCCTCGTGGAGCAGTGTTCCCGTATCGGCATCGAAGATAAGATAGGTCGTTCTGTCGAGGATGGTCACAGTGTTCGTCACGTCGTCATAGAGCATTTCGCGGAAGCCGTCCGTGGAATAGTAATACACCGTTGCAACGCTGTCCTCGGGCAGAGCAATGGTGGGATACTTTTCCTCGTCCGAAAGGTCTTCGGGCAGCGTGACCTGCTCCTCGCTGGGTTTTGCGATCAGCTGAAAGTCGGCGGAAAACGACATTTCCTCTCCGGCATAGGAGAGGGTATAGCCCAGGTCGACAACGGCGGAGAGTTGTTCAAGCTCGTGTTCCTGATTGACATGGCAGTATACTTCCAGGGTCTTTGCGGGGAAGGTCATCTCTATTCCTTCCGCGCCGCCCGCTGCGCTCTCCTCCAGCATGCGGAAGTAGTCGTCGTTGGCGTACAGTTTGAGTTTGAGCCCATCGCTGTCATCCAGCCCGACCGAGATGCCTGCTGCCGCGAGGTTTTCAAGCAGTTCTTCCGCTGCCTTCGTTTCCTCCGAGGGGGCGACGAGCGGCTGTGCTATGCCCGGCTGTCGTACGCCGCGCAGCGGCTGAACGCCGTTTCCGGGCTGCATTTCCGCCAATAACGCCTCCAGCAGGTAGGGGAGCATGTCATAGGAGATCTTGCCCCGATTGACTTCGCCGTCCTCCGTTACGTCAAGGTAGAGGTAAGTATCGTCGTGATAAATATTTCCTGAAGCGGCAGAACTTTCCTGTTCGCCGTCGGCGGTAAATGTTGCATCCAGCTGCAGATTGCCCGCGCCCACGGAGGCGCCCGTCCGCGCGTTCTCTATGTAGAGATCATAGTTTCCGCTGCCCGACACGGCGAGCCTTCCGCCGTCAGCCTGCATTTCAAAGCCAAGTTCTGCCTCCATGGTCAGGCCGTTCACTTCGATCCCCACCGGTCGGCCGTCGATGTATTCTCCCTCTCCCTCCAGAATCGTAAGCGCATTTCCAAGTTCTTTCGCCGTCGGTGCGTGGTAGTCGCCCGGGATGACAGCAGAAAATGTTTCCTCGGGCGTTTCATCCTGCCCGCATGCCGCAAGGACAAGGCTCGTGCCAAGGAGCAAAGCAGCGCAGATCGTAAGATATTTTTTCATTTCTTCCCTCCATGGGCGCGACTGCACCCGCAGTTCTAACTTTATTATACTATCCGGCAGATAGCATGTCAAGGTTTTGCCGAAAAAAGACGGCGGCGGGCGGAATGCGCGAGGACTGCATTTCGTCGGAAAAATTTCGGACAAACCCTTGTATTTTTACGGGAAATATGGTAGAATATTACAGAATGGTTCCCGTACAGGGTCAATAGAATTTTATGGAGGATATCAGATGCAATATTCACGCGAAGTGGAAGAGATGATTTGCGTCGCAAAGGGCCCCAGGCACGACCCCGCTCCCATTCCCGAAGAGGGCAAGTGGGTTTGCGCGAAGCAGATCACGGACATCAGCGGCTTCACCCACGGCGTGGGCTGGTGCGCACCCCAGCAGGGCGCGTGCAAGCTCTCGCTCAACGTCAAGGAAGGCGTCATTCAGGAGGCGCTCGTCGAAACGCTCGGCTGCTCGGGCATGACACACTCGGCGGCAATGGCGGCAGAAATTTTGCCTCATAAGACCATCCTCGAAGCGCTCAACACCGACCTTGTCTTCGACGCCATCAACACCGCGATGCGCGAACTGTTCCTGCAGATCGTCTACGGCCGCACGCAGTCG
>DXBS01000045.1 GCA_019116405.1 Candidatus Gallimonas intestinigallinarum
ATCCATTCCGACAGGCAATCAGGCGTTCCGTTAATCACATTTACTTTGCCCGGATATAAAGTTTCAGAAACATAGGCATAGATGTCCCACATTTCCATAGCATTCTGCGGCGGGAAAATCTTCAAAAGCTGCAATGTCTGCTTCACCTGCTCATTTTCAACTTCGCTATTTTTTATATACATGTTCAAAATCCACTCGCTGTTGCCGTAGATACCGAATTTTGCGTCGCAGTATTCGGCAAATGCCTCTACCGTCCAGTAATTTCGGCGCATTCTGTCAAACATGGCAACATGAGCATATTCGTGAAGCATAAAACTAAGCGCGTCGACTTCCACCCTGTGATTCTTGAACCACGCAAAATTTTCAGGGTTTTCAAAGATATAAAAATCAACGGGCGCCGGCGAAGTTTTGCCGATAAATTCATTAACCTGTTTAAACGGTTCTATGGTTCCGAGCAGACATTCCTTTAACTGGGCATAGTTATTGATGTGCGTTTCCCACTCAAAAGGTGCAAAATATTTGGCGATAAATATCCGCATATCCAGTTCGGGATAGTCGGCTACTATGTACCTCTGCGTATGATAACATTCATAATCAGTCAGTCCGGAAGGGAGCAGCGGCACAATATCGTTGTCGTAGCAGACATATTTCACATAAAAATCTAAAATATTCTGCTTCTCAACTATACTCTCCGATTCCACCACCTCCTGTAACTTTTCAAAACCCGCCAATTCATATATTTTCACGGCCAATGTCTGCGCCGCAAGTTTTTCGGTCTCCGTAGTCAATGTGGAGAGAAATACAAATGTGTTCAGGTCGGTTATGTCCCTGTTCCCATTTACTGTTTCGGTCAGTTCCGCGTTTTTCAGTATTTCGGGCACTTCATATCCCGATTGAATACATTGCCCGTAGCTATATGCGTAGAGCAAGCCATAGGGCGTTGCCTCGCCGTACTTTTTTGCGTTGAGTTCCACAAGCAGGTTCAATTGCGACAGATCGCCGATGTTAAAATAAAGTTTATCGATCGTTCTTGTTGCGGTCTGGACGGCATTGTCGATTTTCCCGACATAGGCGGTATTGAAGGACGTGCCGACGACAAATTTCACGCTGTCCTGTGGATGATCGGCGAGCACCTCTTCTGCCATATCGATGAAGCCGTCCGTCTGTTCGGCGGTCAGCGTCGTCTCAAAGAAATACTCCGCCCGCCCGGTGGTATAGGTGTTGCCGATCGCCCACTCCGGCGCCTCGTCTGCGGCAGTATAGACTTCCGTCCGCTCCACCGGTTCGGTGAGCGTGTATTTTGGCTGATATGCCGTTTCCGTACAGCCCGCGCTGATCGCGAGCGTCAGAGCCAGGATGCAGCAAATAAGGGAGCCTCTGCGCAATAAATCAATTTTTTTCATATTTCTATCATACAGGATGGGCGGCGGAATGTCAAGGGGGGGGGTACTTTTTTGAATTTTTTTCGAAAATCATCAAAAAAACAGACCGCTGCGGTCTGTTTTCATGTTGTATGGTTGTGCGGCAGGGTCTATGCGATATGCTCGCCCGTCAACAGGTGCCTGTCAAACAGCTCTTTTTTCAGGGGCGCGCCCTGCAGCGCGTCGTAAAACAGCCCCATGTGCTCCACGCTCTCCTCGACGGCACGCTCAAACAGGTCGTCCGCCGACTTCACGGGCGGAAGGGCGGGATCGGCGTTCGCCGCTCGTTCAAAGACCTCGCCCGAGAGAACTTCGGGATCGGGCGTGTCGCCCGGGTAGAGGCAGGATAAAAGGTGCGCATGAAAGAATCTGTCAAAGCCCGCCCAGCCCTTCTGTGAGGAATAGCACTTGCCGTGGAAGAACTTAAGGTACGCCGCAAAGTTTTTCAAACCGCCGTGCAGAATGCTCTTTGTCATGGGCGTGCGCCCGAGCGCCGTGGTCGCGTTCTGCCAGACGGCGAGCAGCGTTTCCTCGTCGCACTTTTTCAGGTCGGGGAAGGGATAGTCCTCCGCCTCGCGCCCCTCGATCTTGCGCGCAAAGTAGACGTCCCAGTCGTTTTCCAGCCGCTGATGCACCCGCTTCGCCTTGCCGTTCTGCTCCAAGTAGCGGTAGACAAAGGGGTGGAACGCGACGTCCGCACAGTAGTGCGTGACGTATCCAAGGCAGTACGCCGCCGCCCGCTCGCGCGCCGCGCCCGAAAGGGTATTGACCGCCGCAACAAAGGCAGAGAACAGTTCATAGACCGCATTGCGGTGCAAAAACTTTCCGAGGTTTCCCTCCTGCTTGTTCGCCTTGGCGGCAAAGAAGAACATGTCTGCCCCCTGCGCGCCGAGGAAGTACATCTCGGGCGAAGCGGAGATCAGCGCGCCGATCTCTTCGGGCAGGCGCGCCTGCGCCGTGCGCGCGATGAGTGCATGTGTGATGGAAGATGGCATAACGTACCCCCAAAAATTGTACCAAAGAGCGCTGTTTGTTATGGCTGCGCGGGCGCGGGATAGTGCCGCGCGCCGAAGAGTGCGGTGCCGATGCGCACCATGTTGGAGCCGTGCGCAACGCACAGCCGCCAGTCCCCGCTCATGCCCATGGAGAGCCAGCGGATATTATTATCCTGCGCCTTTGCCCTGTTGAAGAGTGCTCGCATCTCGTCCGCAAGCGAGGCAAGCAACGCCGTGTCGTCGGACTCGGGCAGCATCGCCATAAAGCCGCGCACGCGGATGCCGGGGACGGCGCGCAGTCTTTCATAGGCGGCAAACGCCGTCTCGGGCGAATAGCCGCTCTTGGAGAGCTCGCAGCCCACGTTGACCTCAATGAGGACATCCGTCGTGACGTTCGCGCGCACGGAGCGCTTGGAGAGTTCCTCGGCAAGCTCATCCCGATCGAGCGAGTGGATGAGGTAGGTCTTGCCGATGAGGTATTTGACCTTGTTGGTCTGCAAATGCCCGATAAAGTGGCGGTTTCCCCCGTGGACGAGGTCATATTTGTCGCGAAATTCCTGGACTTTGTTCTCGCCGATATCGGTCACGCCCGCGGCGATCGCCTCGTTGATCTCCTCGGCGGTGCGCGTCTTGGTCGCCGCCACAAGGGTGACGGGCTCGCCGAAGCAGTTGCCCGCCGCGAGTTCCTTTAAGTATGCTGTTACGTTTTCTGAAATGCTCATATTGTCTCCGTTGAACGTCCATATTATACCCCTTTCCCGCCCGCCTGTCAATAAAATGCGGGAATGCGCGCGCCTATCTTGACATTGCGCAAAACCATGGATATAATGAAAGCGAAAAGAGGGGGACGCATGGACAAGCAAGAAGTGTTTTCGATCATGGGGAGCTATTACGGCAATGCCTACTTCAGGGATGCGACCCTGACGCCGGAGGATGCCAGGCTGATCGCGCAGATTTTAGACGAAATCAATGCGCTCGGATATCATTTCAGCAATTTGCATGCGCTGGAACGCGTTTGCGATACGCGATTTGTCAAGGTGATTACACAATTTTATCAAAGCAACGCCAATCTGATGCGCGATCAGACAAAAGAGGGGCTCTTGTGCGGTCTGGCAAACCGGAAATATAAGGAAGCCGTTCCCTTTCTGCTGCGGGAATACCGCGTAAGCGATCGGGAGCAGATCAAATATCGGGCGGCAGATGTCCTTCGGCAGATCGGCGATCGAGGGCATGAGGCGGACTATGTCGCGCTCATCAACGAGGGAGCCTATTGCCAGTGCGACGGATTATATGTGCTGCTTTGCAAATTAAAGTCGCAGGCTGCCTATCCGCGCATCGTCGAATTGGTACATTTATATCCCGCGCAGTTCAAATTTACTTTTTTGCAGGCGGCATGGCGCTATCGCAGGGCGGAATTGCTCCCGGAATTTGAAAGTTTTCTGAGCGATCCGGAGAGCGAGATCCGCACCATGGCAAAACATGCGATCCAAAAATTAGAGCGGCATGGGGCAGGGGAAACGGTTGAAGGAAAAACTGCACAAAAATCTGCGCAGGAGAAACAGGCGTGAAGGGGAAAGCGGTTGAAGAACAAGACGTTTGATTTTCTCTGCTTCAGGATAATCCCGTATTGCCATTGATGAGTGCAAAAGATAGAAAAATGCGCGCGAGCGGAGAGTTCTCCGCCCGCGCGCTTGCTATTTTGTCAGTTTCTTTGTTAAATAAGCTTCTAAATCTTATACGTTCTCTGCAATCAGGCGCGCCATCTCTTTGCAGCCCACCTGTTTCATGCCCGCAGACATGATGTCGGCTGTGCGGTAGCCCATGGAGAGCACTTTGCCGACGGCAGCTTCCACCGCGGCGCACTCTTTTTGCATTACAAAGGAGTCGCGCAGCATCATGGCGGCGGCGAGAATGGTCGCAATGGGGTTCGCCACGTCCTGTCCCGCGATGTCGGGCGCGGAGCCGTGGATGGGCTCGTACAGCCCGCACGTCGTGTCGCCCAGCGAGGAGGAGGCGAGCATACCGATCGATCCCGTCACCTGCGCCGCCTCGTCCGATAGAATGTCGCCGAACATGTTGGACGTCAGTAAAATATCGAACTGCGCGGGGTTTTTGACGATCTGCATCGCCGCGTTGTCCACCAGCATGTCGGTCACGGTGACCTCGGGGAAGTGCTTTCCGGCGTACGCATGCACGGTCTTGCGCCACAGACGGGAGGACTCCAGCACGTTCGCCTTATCGACGGAGATCACCTGCTTCTTGCGCTTCATTGCCAGCTCGCACGCGATGCGCGTGATGCGCTCGACCTCTTTGACCGAGTATTTCTCGGTGTCCCAGGCGGTCTCGCCCATGGTTTCGTCTTCGTACCTGCCGCGCTCGCCGAAGTAGATGCCGCCCGTCAGTTCCCGAACGACGATGATCTCGATGCCCTTTTCGACCAGTTCGCGCTTCAAGGGGGAGGCGTCCGCGAGCGCCGCCCAAAGCCGCGCGGGACGGATATTCGAGTACAGTCCCATCGCCTTGCGGATCTTTAACAGCCCCGTTTCGGGACGCTTCTCCGCGGGCAGGGCGTTGTATCTCGGGTCGTTCACCGCGCCGCCGACCGCGCCCAACAGAACGGAGTCGGATGCAAGACACTTGTCGATCGTGGACCGGGGCAGGGGATCGTCTGCGACCTCCAGCGCGCACAGCCCGATGGGTAGATTTTCAAAGGTGAAGGTGTGCCCGAATTTTTGAGCAACTGCCTGAAGGACGGCGACTGCGCCGTCTGTGATTTCGGGACCGATGCCGTCCCCGGGTAAAACTGCGATGTGTTTCAACATATACCTTCCTTCTCGTCCGTTTCTTTTTGAACTGACAAAAACAAACGGACGATTTTTAGAAAAACCCAACAGTCGCCTGCGGCTTTGTGTTCGGTTTTTCTAGCCGATGGGTTTGGCAACAATTATAGCCCCATCGGCTCACTTTTCCGCAAAAGCCAAAGGGTTGGCAAATAGGGGCGCTTGATGAGGGGTATCATTGCGGCGTCCTCGGCTACAAAACCTGTGCGTCGTTGTTTGCAAACAGTTGTTGATAGAAGGGCGCGTAACGCATGACGGCGTAGTCGTCGTCATGCAGCAGAATGGTCTTGCCACGGATTTCCAACAGCTGCATGGGCGTCAGAAAGAGCAGATCTTCATAGGCGACTTCTTTCGCGAAGGTGTCGTACGCATCGCTTTCCATCGCGAAATTTTCGTACGCCCTGATCTGCTCGACATCGTCGGTGCGGTAGAGCTGCACGGAAAAGCTGTCCTTCTCCAGCGGCGCGCCAAGGCGCTTTTTCTTGCCGATATAAAAGAGATAGACGACCTTATGTTCCTGCGAGGCAAGCGCGTCCCGGAGCACTTTCTCCTCCTGTTCCCGCTTAACCTCGCGCTCTTTTGCCTGACGATTGCGGTTGACGGTAATTAAGACAATGGCGGCGAGGCAACAAATAAGCAAGGCGATGACAACCGCTGTTCGCTCGGGACTCTCGCCGTCGGGGAGAATTGCGCTTGCAATGACGCATGCGATCACGCCGACGAAACATATAATTTCCGCGATCGTGAGAGGAGAGGGCTTCTTCATTTTGTTTTCAGGGAATTTAACAGCCCGCCGGCGTCGATGATGCGCTGAATGAAGGGCGGGAAGGGCTGCGCCTGAAAACTCTCGCCCGTCGTCTCGTCGCGGATGACGCCCGCCGCGAGATCGCAGGAGACGACGTCTCCCGCCTTGATCGCCCTGACCGCCTCGGGGCACTCCAGAATGGGCAGCCCGATATTGATCGCGTTGCGGTAGAAGATGCGCGCAAAGGTGTTGGCGATGACCAACGAAATGCCGCTCGCCTTGATGGCGATGGGGGCGTGCTCGCGCGAGGAGCCGCAGCCGAAGTTGTCCTCGGCGACGATGATATCGCCCTTCTGCACGCGCGAGACAAAGTCGGGGTCGATATCCTCCATGCAGTGCGTCGCCAGTTCCTCCGCGCTCGACGTATTCAGGTAGCGCGCGGGGATAATGACGTCGGTGTCGACGTCGCTGCCGTATTTATGCACCCTGCCCTTGACGATCATTCCATCACCTCCGAAGCTGTTGCAAGTCTGCCCGCAACGGCGCTCGCCGCCGCCGTGTAGGGGGAGGCGAGATAAACTTCACTCGTCGTGTGTCCCATGCGTCCCACAAAGTTGCGGTTGGTCGTGGAGACGCACCGCTCGTGGTCGGCAAGGATGCCCATGTGTCCGCCCAGGCAGGGGCCGCACGTCGGCGTGGAGACGATCGCGCCCGCGCGGATGAAGATCTCCAGGAGACCTTCGCGCATCGCCTGCAAGTACACTTCCTGCGTCGCGGGAATGACGATGCACCTGACATTTTTGGCGACCTTTCTGCCCTGGAGTATCTGCGCCGCCTGCCGCATATCCGAGATGCGCCCGTTGGTGCACGAGCCGATGACGACCTGATCGATGGGGATATTCTCCCATTCCGTCCTGGTATTTTCGGGAAGGTGGGGGAAGGCGACCGTCGGCTGTAAGGCGCTCAGATCAATCGTGATCGTGCGCTCGTAGTGCGCGTCGGGGTCGGCTTCATAGATCTTCACGGGGCGGGAAAAGCGCCCCTTCATGTAGTCGAGCGCCGCGTCGTCCACGGGGAAAATGCCGTTTTTCGCGCCTGCTTCGATCGCCATGTTGCAGATCGTGAACCGATCGTCCATTGTGAGAGATTTTACGCCCTCGCCCGTGAACTCGAGGCTCCTGTAGAGCGCGCCGTCCACGCCGATCGTGCCGATAAGGTGCAAGATGACGTCCTTGCCCGTGACGAAGGGGGGCAGCGTGCCCGTCAATTCCACGCGGATGGCGGCGGGGACCTTGAACCAGCATCTGGAGGTCATCATGCCCGCGGCGAGGTCGGTCGAGCCGACGCCCGTCGAGAACGCCCCCAGCGCGCCGTAGGTGCAGGTGTGGCTGTCCGCGCCGATGACGCAGTCGCCCGCGCCGACAAGCCCCTGTTCGGGCAGGAGCGCGTGCTCGATGCCCATCTGTCCCACGTCAAAGAAGTGTTCGACCTGCTCGCGCTGCGCAAATTCGCGCGTGCATTTGACCTGGCATGCCGCCTTGATGTCCTTATTGGGCGTGAAGTGGTCCATGACGAGCGCGACCTTGCCCTTATCCTTGACGTGACCGCCCACCTTCTCCATTTCGCGAATGGCGACGGGCGCGGTGATATCGTTGGCGAGCGCGAGATCGAGCTCCGCTTCGATGAGCTGACCCTCCGCGACGTAATCGAGCCCCGCGTGCGCGGCAAGGATCTTTTGCGTCATGGTCATTCCCATATGGCAAACTCTCCTGATTGTTGAAATAATCTTGACAAAAGTATATCATATGTGCTATACTGCCGTCAATCATTTGAAAAATGAATGATCAAATAGGAGTTATCGAAAAAATCAATCGTGAATACCGATAATCTTCGCACATTTTTGCTGCTTGTCAAACTCAAGAACTTTACCCGCGTCGCAGAGCACCAGTTCATCGCGCAGTCCACCATCACCAACCGCATTGCGGAGCTGGAGCGGGAGATGGACGTGCGCCTTCTGCGGCGGGATACGCGCAACGTGGCGCTCACTGAGGACGGAAAGACCTTCTATGAGTACGCGCGGCGCATCGTGGAGATGGAGGACGCGTGCGTCTCCGCCGTCCGCGGCGGCGTGCGTCAGATCCGCGTGGGCACGACCAACGCCATCTATGAAGGGGTACTCAAGGACCGCATCTTCGAGGGGATCGCGGCGGGGCATGCCTACCGCGTCACGATCGGACACACGGCTGGGCTGTTGGAGATGCTCTGGGACGGACTTTTGGACGCGGCATACGTCTATCAGGACGTGCGCCGCGCGGGATTTTCCTGCACGCCCTATTCGCGGGACGAGCTGGTATTTCTGGCGCGCGCCGACAAGAACGGCTTCCCGGACGGCATCCGTCAGGAACAGCTTGCGGGTATTCCCTGCGCCATGTGCAACTTTTCTCTGCAGGAGATCGGCTCCTATCTGCGCGAGCTCTTCCCCGCGGGGCATGTGTTCCCGTTCGAGGTGGACAACTCCAACAAGGTCAAGGACTACTTAAAGGCGGGGCTGGGATACGCCTTTCTGCCGCGCGGCATCGTCAAAGAGGAGCTGGCAAGCGGCGCATTCGTCGAGATCACGCCCCTTGATTTCATGCGCATGGAGATCCCGAGTTACTGTGTCTGCCGCAGGGAGGATAAAGACATCTGCTTCCCGCCCGAGGTGGATGCGCCGCAGGACATATGAGCGGCGGGGCATATGGGCAGGATATATGCACTGCAACGCAATCAAAACAGAAAATGACGAAAATCTGCCGCCCGACGCACATGCGTCGGGCGGCAGTTGTGTTTTGGGGAAACATTCAGTTCAGGAGACATGTAAAGCCCTCCCTGCGCAAGGGAGGGTGTCCCGAAGGGGCAGGAGGGTCGATTCACTTCGTTGCCGCACCACTTCGTCTGCTTCGCAGACACCTCCCCTAAACCTTCGGTTCATGGGAGGCAAGAAGCAAGTGGCTTCTCTCTTGGCTTTTATGGGAAGCAAGTTTGCCTGAATCTGAGCGTTATCAGTGGCGTACAATCATGAACCCTTCTGTCCTCAAGGTTGTGTAAAACAACAAAAAGACCCCAGTCAAAGACTGAGGTCATGTGTTCAGAACTTCTTGAAGACTGCGCCGTCGGAGGCAGAGGTGACCAGGGCGCGGTAGCGCTTTAAATACCCTTCGACGGGTTTTTCCAACGGTGTGAACTTGGCAAGCCGCGCTGCGATCTCCTCTTCGGGCACGCGCAGGTTGATTTCGCCCTTGGTGATATCGATGTCGATGATGTCGCCCTCCTGCACGATGCCGATGACGCCGCCCGCCGCCGCCTCGGGACAGACGTGCCCGATCGCCGCGCCGCGCGTCGCGCCCGAGAACCTGCCGTCGGTGATGAGCGCCACGGTGTCGCCCAGCCCTGCGCCGACAATGGACGAGGTGGGGGAGAGCATTTCGCGCATGCCCGGTCCGCCCTTGGGGCCCTCATAGCGGATGACGACGACATCGCCGGGGTGAATTTTATTGCCCGAGATCGCCTGCATGGCGTCCTCTTCGGAGTCGAACACCCTTGCGGGGCCGGAGTGGACGTACATCTTGGGATCGACTGCGCTCTTCTTGACGACCGCGCCCTCGCGCGCAAGGTTGCCCTTGAGAATGGCAAGTCCGCCGTAGGGGGAATAGGGGTTGTCGACGGGACGGATGATCTCAGGATCGCGCACGCGCGCCGCGCTCGTCAGTTCGTTCTGCGTCACGCCCGCAACCGTCCTTGCGTTGCCGTCGAACAGCCCCGCGTCGATGAGCGTGCGGATGACGGCGGAGATGCCGCCCGCGTCCTCCAGTTCTTCAATATAGTGATCGCCCGCGGGCGCAAGACGGCACAGGTTGGGCGTGTTTGCCGAGATCTCGTTCATGGTGTCCACGGAGATCTGCTCCTTGGAAAAGCCCAGCTCGCTCGCCAGCGCCAGCAGGTGCAGCACCGAGTTGGACGACGCGCCGATCGCCATGTCGACGCGCTCCGCGTTCTTGAGCGCCGTGGGCGTCAAAATATCGCGCGGGCGCACGTTGTGCGAATACAGCCACATGACCGCCTCGCCCGTCTGCTTTGCAAGCGCAAGGCGGGCGGAGTAGACGGCGGGAATGGTCCCGTTGCCGGGCAGCGCCATGCCGAGCGCCTCTAACAGGCAGTTCATCGAGTTCGCCGTAAACATGCCCGAGCACGATCCGCACGAGGGACAGGCGGCGCACTCAAAGCGCTCCAGCTCCGCCTCGTCGATCTTGCCCGAGGTGTACGCGCCCACCGCCTCGAACATGGAGGAGAGGGAGAGCTTCTTGCCGTCCTTGTGCCCCGCGAGCATGGGCCCGCCCGAGCAGAACGCCGCGGGGACGTTGGCGCGCACGGCGCCCATCAGCATGCCGGGAATGATCTTGTCGCAGTTGCCCACGAACACGCACGCATCGAAGGCGTGCGCCGTTGCCAGGATTTCGGCGCTGTCGGCGATGATCTCGCGGGAGGGGAGGGAGTACCGCATGCCCTTATGTCCCATCGCGATGCCGTCGCACACGCCGATGGAGGGCACGATCACGGGCTTTCCGCCCGCGGCGAGCACGCCTTCCGAAACCGCTCTTGCGATCTCCGTGAGGTGCGTATGCCCGGGGATGATGTCGCTCTGCGCACAGATGACGCCCACGATGGGCTTTTGCATCTCGCTGTCTGTCCAGCCGAGCGCCCGCAGAAG
>DXBS01000046.1 GCA_019116405.1 Candidatus Gallimonas intestinigallinarum
CAGCGGCGCGGCGCAAAATGAGGAAGCGTTCTTAAAACAGCTCGGATCCACCATGCAAGGCGTATACTCCTGCAATTTCCAGGGATACTGCTATACGCAGCTCACCGACGTACAGCAGGAAGTCAACGGGCTTTTAACGGCGGAGCGCAAGCCCAAAGTCGATATGCAGAAACTCAAAGCGATTTTTATGCAAAAGAAAGTATAAAACTACATAAGCCCGATTTCTACGCCAAGCGGAAGGACGGGAAATATCACATCAGTAAGCGGACACGCGATTGGCTGAAGATCTCTGCGGTCGAGGGCTTCGTCGACAGGAAGTGCTTTCTGTCTCTTCCTAGCCTGGTCTGAAGCTGTCGACTCGCACGGAATCGAAGAAATTTACGATTCCTACGCGGCACCAAAAAAGCGGCGCGGCAGGGCCTAGCCCTGCCGCGCCGCTTTCTGGTGCCGTCGATCGGAATCGAACCGATACGGGGTCGCCCCCGACAGATTTTGAGTCTGTTGCGTCTGCCAGTTTCACCACGACGGCATATAACGGAAAAATTATAGTACAGTTTGAGGGAAAAATCAAGCGATTTTTCTCAGATTCTTGCAAAAAGATGGCAGGCGTGGTACAATGTTTGTATGGAAAAACTCATTCTCATTGACGGCAACAGTTTATTAAACCGCGCGTTCTATGCGATAGCGCCTTTTTCTACCAAGGAAGGTCTGCCCACCAACGGCATCTTCGGCTTCATGAAGCTCATCTTCAAGGTGATCGAGGAAGAACAGCCGACACATTTTGTGGTCACGTTTGACGTACACGCGCCCACCTTCCGCCATAAAATGTATGATGCGTACAAGGGGACACGCAAGCCGATGCCGGAGGAGCTTGTAGTTCAGGTTCCCGTCCTGAAAGACCTGCTGCATGCCATGTGCATTTATACCGTGGAAAAGGCTGGGTATGAAGCGGACGACCTCATCGGGACGATTTCACGCAAATTCCCCGAAGTGCAGACACTCATCTTTACGGGCGATCGGGACAGCTATCAGCTCATTGACGAGCACACGAGCGTCTGCATGACAAAGCGCGGCGTGACAGACCTGCTGCGGCTTACCAAGGACAATTTCTTTGAAAAAGAGGGCATTACCCCGTCCCAGGTCATTGAACTCAAGGCATTGATGGGGGACAGCTCGGACAATATCCCGGGCGTCAAGGGGATCGGGCCCAAGAGCGCGCTCTCTCTTTTGACGCGCTATCATGACCTTGACGGTGTCTATGCGCACCTTGACGAACTTTCTGCAAGCGTCCGCCAAAAGCTGGAACAGTCGCGCGACGACGCTTATCTCTCGCGCACGCTTGCCACGATCGATACCAATGTCCCGCTCGATCTAAGTTTGGGCGAATGCGAACTGCATCTGCCATTTCCCGATGCCGCGCGCACGGCATTTGCCAAGCTGGAATTTCGTTCCCTTGTGGGAAGCACATTCTTTTCCGTTGCGCCCGAGGCGCAGGTGCAATGCAAGGAATGTACGAGTGATGATCTCGGCGCGTTCATCGATCGCGCGCCCACCATCACGGAATTTGCATTGAGCGTGGAACAGGAAGGCATCCACCTCTATGACGGCACAGACGAATATCTGCTGCGTATCAAGGAAAACTTTTTAGAGCCCGGATTTTTTCTCACAGAACTCAAGCCGCTGCTGGAGATCTTATTTTCGGGCAACAGGCATGCAGTACTTGCGGACGTCAAGGCAACGGCGCATTTTTTGGAGGAGGGAGTCGGAATTGCGATCGGCTGCAATGCGGATGATGTATCGCTCATGCGCTATCTTGCAGACTCCAACCGCCGCCCTGCAAGCACGAAAGAGCTTGCCGCAGAGTTTGCTGTTCCCGAATCGTGCTGTGCCTATGCGCTGATGCTCGCCTATCGCGATGCAAAATCGCGGGAGAGCGAAACGAACGCCAAACTCTATCGCGCTCTGGAACTTCCACTTGCCTACGTTCTGTTTGATATGGAGCGTACGGGCGTGCGGGTGGACATGACAAAATTCCCCGTCTTTTCCGAGAAATTCAAGGGGGAGATGGACAAATTATCCGCGCGCATTTACCAGTTGGCGGGCACGGAGTTCAACTTAAATTCACCCTTCCAGCTCTCAGAGGTCCTGTTTGATCGGCTGGGCTACAGTGCGCGCGGCGTCAAAAAAAATATCCGAGGCGGATACTCTACGAGCGCGGAGGTGCTGGAAAAGCTTGCCGAAGATCACGAGATTGCAAGGCTCATCCTCAAATACCGCGAAGTACAGAAACTGCAATCCACCTATGTGGACGGCATCCGCCCCTTAGTGACGGGCGGGATCGTCCATACGACCTACTATCAGACGATGACGACGACGGGGCGGCTCTCAAGCGCCAACCCCAATTTGCAGAATATTCCCGTCCGTACGGAAATGGGACGGGAACTGCGCAAGCTGTTCATCGCGCGGGAGGGGAATCTCCTGATTGATGCCGACTACTCGCAGATCGAGTTGCGCCTTCTTGCGCATTTCTCGCAGTGTAAAGCGCTGCTCGATGCATACCACGATAATCTGGATATTCACGCCGCAACTGCCGCAAAACTCTTCAACGTTGCCTTATCCGACGTCACGCCAGAACTGCGGCGCAGGGCAAAGACCATCAACTTCGGCATTATCTACGGCATGAGCGCATTCGGGCTCGCCAAGGACCTCGGATGCGCCAACGATGAAGCGCAGCGGTATATCAACGCCTATTTTGCCACCCATCCCGAGGTCAGGGCATATATGGAAGAAAACGTGCGCCGCGCCAAAGAGGATGGCTATGTCACGACGCTGCTCGGCCGCAAACGGTATATTGTGGAGCTCAAGTCGGGCAACTTCAATCAGCGTGCCTTTGGCGAACGCGCGGCTATGAATATGCCCCTGCAGGGGAGTGCGGCGGATATCATCAAGATCGCGATGCTGCGCGTCACGAAGCGTCTGGCACAAGATGGGATGGCGGCAAAGCTCGTGTTGCAGGTACACGATGAGCTCATTCTCGATGCGCCGGAATCGGAGGCAGAGGCGGCAAAAGCTCTCCTCAAAGAGGAAATGGAGGCGGCGACTCAATTGCGCGTCCCGCTCATTGCAGAAGTTTCTACGGGAAAAAGTTGGTATGAAGCAAAGTAAAATCGCTGTTACGGGCGGACTGGGCAGCGGAAAGAGTGCCGTCTGCCAGATTCTCAAAGACCTTGGCTATCCCGTTTTTTCCTGCGATGAGATCAATCGGGAACTCTGGGGGGAGGAAGAATATCTTGCCATCCTTGCAAAGACCTTTCCCGATTGTCTGACGGACGGCAAGCCCGATAAGCGTAAACTTGCGGCAAAAGTATTTTCCGATGAGGCTGCCCTAAAGCGACTCGATGACCTCGCACATCCGCGCATCATGCAGCGACTGATCACGGAAATGGAACAGTTTCCTGTTTCATTCGGTGAAGTTCCGCTGCTCTTTGAGAAGGAATATGCGCCGCTGTTTGATGGCGTCATTGCGGTAAGGCGCGATAAAGAAGCGCGTATCAGGGCAGTGACATTGCGCGATCATTCCACGCGTACACAGGCACTTTCACGCATGGAAAAGCAGTTTGATCCCGATAAACTGGAGACGACGGGCTGCCTGATCATAGAAAATAACGGATCCTGTGAAGAACTTCGCGCGGCGACGATCGAGGCGCTCAAGACGCTGCAATTATCCTGAATGGCGAGAAAGATCGCGCCCTGCTGCACATACTCTAATATATGAAGTATTTCTACAGGGTGATCGCGATCGCGGGAACGCTCGTTCTGCTCATGAGCGCCGGGCTGATCGTCATGCGGAGCGCCTATCGTCGTCCTTATCGCTCTGTTGTAGAGGCCAGTGGGGTGGATCCTGCCCTCGTGTATGCCGTCATGAAGGCGGAAAGCGGCTTTGACGAGCGCGCCGTCAGTCGGGCAGGAGCAGTCGGACTTATGCAGCTGCTGCCTTCGACGGCGGAATATATCTGTCAGAAAGAGAACATCGTCTTTCAAGGCGAAAATTTATTGGACGGAGCATACAATGTACGGCTCGGCTGCATGTATCTGCGCTACCTTTTGCAGCGGTTTTCCGACGAGCACACTGCCATATGCGCCTACAATGCGGGCGAAGGTACTGTAGCTGGGTGGCTGCAAAATGAGAGCTATTCCGACGACGGCAAAACGCTGAACGAGATTCCTTATACAGAAACGCGCACATACGAAAAAAAAGTTTTTAATTTTAGGAAAAACTATCAGATTTTATATCAATAAAACTTGACTTTTGCTTTTATTTGGAGTACAATAACAAAGCTTTCAAGCGAAACGCGGTCGTGGCGGAACTGGCAGACGCGCAAGACTAAGGATCTTGTGGTTCACACCATGCAGGTTCAATTCCTGTCGACCGCACCAAGTCTTAATAGCATGAACTTCTTTGTTGTCAAAAGAACGTTCGGGCTGTTTTGTTTTATTGAGGAATTTGAGAAGTTCCGAAAATAAAAAGAGAGGGGCATGCGGATTTCCGCGTGCCCCTCAT
>DXBS01000004.1 GCA_019116405.1 Candidatus Gallimonas intestinigallinarum
GATTTTGATTCCGGCATTCGTTGGTTCAAATCCAGCCACCCCAGCCACACGGCCCATTAGCTCAGTTGGCAGAGCACTTGACTTTTAATCAAGGTGTCCCGAGTTCGAATCTCGGATGGACCACCACGAAAAAAGCTGCTCTGTTGAGCGCTTTGCGGTTTTTCCGCAATATGGACTTTTAGCTCAGTTGGTAGAGCAATTGACTCTTAATCAATGGGCCCAGGGTTCGAGTCCCTGAAAGTCCACCAAACTGAAGTTCCCCAAAAGGGAACTTCAATCATTTGCAAATCACATGCGGTATGCCGCATGTCATATATGGACTTTTAGCTCAGTTGGTAGAGCAATTGACTCTTAATCAATGGGCCCAGGGTTCGAGTCCCTGAAAGTCCACCAGAACAGGCATCGGCTGAAATATGGCAAGTATTCGGCACGGTGCTTTTTCGTGTTGCTTCAAGATTGACGGCAAATCGGCACGCGTTCGCGTGCCGATTTCAATCAAATTGGGCTACTCGCATTCCCGGTTGATAATAATGGATATCGTTGGGCTTTGTTCCTCGTCCTGGGGCGGGCAGTGGCGGCCGTGCAGCTGCAAGTAGATGCACCAGAAGTGCAGTTCGCGCTGAATGTCATGCCAAAGCATGCTCGCACTGAAGGGCGGTTTTCCGAGGAATGCCTCGCTCTCGCGAATGACGCGCGGATAGCCCGCAGGGTGCAGCGACTGATAATCGCCCGCTTTCTCCAGTTGTCGGACGATTTCCTCGGAAAAATAATCGCGTGCGATTTTATCGTATTGCGTGAAAGTCATTTCATAGAACGGGGGCTGACGGATGACGCGCTGCCACGCCTCATCGATCTGCCTGTCAAGATCGTCCAGCTTGTCCAGTTCCTCCCACAGCCGCTGCGTGGAACGGCGCGAGATTTTGGCGTACCGCGTTTCGATCTGCTGCCAAAGCATCGTTTGTGGCAGCGCTTGTTCGCAAAATTTGCTTACACTGTTCAAAAAATCGTCGTCGATATCGGTATAGCCCTCGTGCGAGCAGGTATCGTACAGCCGCTTGCCGTCTTTGAAGAGGGCGAGATTTTCCAGATTGCGATTCCAGACGCGCAGGATGCCGTCGAGTCCCGCGTGCTCAATGCTCTCTTTGACGTCATCGGTCAGGCGAAAGGTCAGAATCTTTCCCCACATGCCCCAACTTTGCCCCGTTTTTTGTTGTTCGAGGGCGGGAATCATACTCTCAAACGGTGTCCCGATCGCCTCAATCGTGAAGTCCGCTTCCCCATACGGGGCGTCAAATAGGTATTCCGCCCTGTCGCACAGCGTGAACAGGTACGCGTAGGCGGATTTTTCCAGTTCCTTGTCATCGATAAAATGAAAACAGTTTACCATATGTCTCCTTATGCAGCATGGGCAGAAGTGGATTTATGCGGACAGGGGGAGGTTCCAGTCGTTGTCCGCCTTAAGTTGTGTAAGAACGCTGTCGCTTTCCAGGAAGGAGGTGACGGGGAGGATGCACGTCTGCATGTCGTGACTTCCGTCAGGGCATATGATAACGGAAAAATGATAGTACTCCGTAACGGATGCGGGATTGCTCAATCCGTCCCCATACCGGTCGCGGCTCAATGCATAGACATAGTGAAGCTCGCGCCCATAGATGTCGGCGGTGGAAAACCTGCTATAGCGGTAGATCGTCCGTTCGCCGCTTTCGGGGATCAGCTGTTCCGCATAGGTATTGGTGACTGTCTCAAGGAACTCTTCGTGATCGGATATGGCGCTCTCATGGCGGGTCGTGATGCGTTTTTGGGTACACTTTGCGTCGTCAAGTGGCAAATTCCAGCTATTTCGCTCCTTCAAAGCAGTCAGTTCATCATCAGGCGGGGTCATTGTGTCATCAGGCCGGGGATAGATCAGCGCGCAATCCTCCTCATAGTAAGAGACATATTCTCCGTCACTTTGTTGCATGACAAAGCACGCAACGAGGTCTGTTCCGTCCAGGTCATTCAGCCACTCGTCGTATGTAAAGAGCACGCGGCCATAGCCGTCTGTCTCGATGACGTTGATTTCGGGATCAAAGGGGTTTTCGTTGGCAATGTACCCATTACAGCCAAAAAAATTATTGACGGCTACGGTGTACAGATCGGGATAATCTCCCTCATAGGAGTATGGGATATGCAGCCACAAAAAGAAAAGCAGCATGGGAATGCCTGCTCCAAGCAGAATGCTGCCAATAATAATAAGGGAAATGAGCAGGGCACGGCGATGGTTTTTTACCATATCAACCTCACAAACAACTACCAAGGATATTTTGAGTATAGCATACAAGTTAAAAAAATGCAAGACGGGCAAAGAAATTGCGTTTTCCGAGCAACAAATTGCTTGCTTTTCACGGGCATTTTCCTGTATAATGTATCTGTAACGGGGTTATAGCGCAGTTGGTAGCGCGTTTGAATGGCATTCAAAAGGTCAGGGGTTCGAATCCCCTTAGCTCCACCAGCAAAAGGCACCGCGTTGGCGGTGTTTTTTGTTGGAAAAAGAAAGCAAAGCCGGCTGTGTCAGTTTTATGTTGCGCACCGTATGTTTTCCCGTTGAAAGCGCGATTAAATTATCTTTTTCTGTCAAAAACACACATTTTGTTCATTTTGGAAAATGTTTTGCGGAATTTGTCAACCTTGACGTGCAGTTTATGCTATAATGAAAATGTATAAGTTTATTCCAATATGGGAACGAAAATATGAATACTTTGTTCGTGTCTGATTTGGACGGCACATTACTGACAAAAAATGAATGTGTGTCCGCCTACAGCGTGGAACACATCAATTCCCTGATCGATCGTGGTCTGCCGTTCACCTTTGCAACGGCACGGTCGGTGCATGGCGCAAAGGGTGCGCTGCAGGGACTAAAAATACAACTTCCGGCGGTCTTTTATAATGGCGCGCTAATCTATGACATTGTTCAGAATCGAACACTAACATATCATTGCTTTGATGATGCACTCAAGCAGGAACTCCTGTCAAAATTGGAAGAATTTGACATCACGCCTCTTGTGTTTGGTGCGGTTCCCGATCGGGAGCGCGTCGTATGGCTGGAGGGGAAAGAGTCGCCGAGTATGCAGCGCTATCTTGCATGGCGGAAAGGGGACAAGAGGTTGACTGCCGCGCATTCCAAAGAGGAGCTTTTGAAAGGTTATGTCTTTACCTTCAAATGCGTCGGACCGGGAGAGAAGATGGAGCGCGCGTGGAACATTCTGAAGTACGATCCCCGCATCATATGTATCTATCACAAGGAGACCTATCAGGAAGATTACTGGATCGATATCTCCGTGCGCAGCGCTACCAAGGCCAACGGCGTACGATACTTAAAAGAGCACTTTGGCTGTGAGAAGCTTGTCTGTTTTGGCGATTCGTCCAATGATTCGGATATGTTCGATGTCTGTGACGAAAAATACGCCGTCATGAATGCGGACAGTTGGCTCAAAGAAAAGGCGACAGGCGTCATCGGCTACTGTGAAGAGGACGGCGTTGCCAAATGGCTGGATGAGAACGCGTTCCGCGGCTGATCACCAAAAGACAAAGATCGAGCGGAATCCGAGGTAAAAGCAGTAAATATTGACCACTGCAAGCAGCGGCAAAACGATCATCAGCAGCATGCTGTCCAGACGATAGCGCAGGACAAACATGGTCACAAAGATGGCGATCGCACCGCCCATCGCGGAGATGAGCAGCAGTCTTCCGTCACCGTCGCCCGCCTGCATATCGCCTACATCCGTATCCTCTTGTTGTTTTTTCAGCAGGCGGAATGCATAATAATTGACGGCGAGAATATACGTTGATAACAGCACGGTCAATAAGATCATATAACTACAGTATGTCCGGATATCATTTTTTCAGGCGGTCAAGCGTATGAAAACAAATAAAAGAGCGTATGTAAGCGTCTACAACAAAGAGCGTATCGTGGAATTCTGCCAGTATCTCATAGAGTATGGCTATGAGATCGTGGCGACGGAGGGGACTTGTCGCACGCTTCGCGAAGCGGGGATCGAGGCGCTCTCCGCACACGAACTCACGGGCTATCCCGAGCCGCTCGGTGGAAAAGTGCGCGCGATGCATCCAGCCATTTATACGGGGATCATCGCCAACGAGTTGACAGAGGAACAGCTCAAAGAGCTGGATGAGTCCAAAGCGCAGATTTTCCCGATCGAGCTGGTCGTCATCAACCTCTATCCCTTCCGCGAGGACATGGAGGCGGGGATCCCGTTCGAGGAGGCTGCGTCTCACATCGACGTCGGCGGCGTGGCGCTGCTGAATGCCGCGGCGCGCAGCTTCATGCACACCGTTGCAGTCTGCGATCCCGACGACTATGACCGCGTTCTTTGCGACCTTGCGGCGGGCGTCATCGATGAGAACGAGCGGCAGTACCTCATGTACAAGGCGTTCGCCTATACCGCTGCCTACGATGCGCTCGTGGCGCAGTATCTCTCCTATCAGCTCAAGATCTCCTTCCCCAAGACGCTCACGGTGACGTATGAAAAGACGCAGGACATGCTCTACGGGGAAAACCCGCATCAGCGCGCCGCCGTCTACCGAGAGCCGCTCTTAAAAGAGGGGTCGATCGCGCGTGCAAAGCAGCTTGCTGGATCAGACCTGACGTACAGCAATATCCACGATGCCAACGCGGCGCTCGAGCTCATCAAGGAGTTCGACGAGCCGACCGTCGTCGTGTGCAAACACTGCATGCCGTGCGCGGCGGGGACGGGCAGCGACCTGTATGAGGCATTTGAACGGGCAAAGCATGCGGACCCCGTCGGGCTGCGCGGCGGCATTCTTGCCGTCAATGGCATCGTAGATGCGCGCATCGCCGCAGGACTGCGCGATACCGGCGCTGAGGCGGTCGTCGCCGTCGGCTTTACACCGGAGGCGATGGCGGAACTCAGATTCCAGAAGGCGCTCATCCTACTGGAGATGCCAGATATCCGCAGCAAAGTGCAGTTCAGTACCTTCGATATGAAGAAGATGTACGGCGGTCTGCTCGTACAGACGTATGATACGGCGCTGATGGAGGGCGCGACCTGCGTCACTGCGCGCAAGCCTTCGGATGAGGAGATGCGCGCGCT
Organism: Candidatus Gallimonas intestinigallinarum; assembly: GCA_019116405.1. The sequence continues at coordinate 5,109 of DXBS01000004.1, forward strand.
GGTATTCAACTACAAGGTTGCAAAGCATGCGCATTCGAGCGCGGTCGTCATCGGCAACGCGGGCGAGACGCTCGGGCTTGGCGCGGGGCAGTCCAACCGCAGTCTTGCCCTGAGCTGCGCGATCGGACTTGCGGGCGAGCGGGCAAACGGGGCGGTCATTGCCTCCGATTCGGGGCTTCTGACCCTTGATACGCTGGAGGAGTGCAGAGAACTCGGCATAACTGCCGTCATTCAGACGGGCGTGCCCGACAGCAAGATCGTAAGACTGTGCGATAAGTACGGCATCAGCCTCGTCTGTACGGAGCGCCGCCATTTCAAAGCTTAAAAATGCATCAAAAAAACGCGCCGTCGGCGCGTTTTTTTGTAGCTTGTATTACGTGAGCGGCACGACTTCCACCTTGATCTTTGCCGTCACGCCCTCCATGAAGCGGATTTCCGCGTCAAAGATGCCGAGCGTCTTGATCGTGCCGTCAAAGGATATCTTCTTCTTATCGACGTCAAATCCCTGCTCGGCAAGCGCGGCGGCGATCTGAGCCGTCGTGACGGACCCGAACACCTTGCCGTTCTCGCCCGCGCGGATGGGGACGGTGACCATCTTTCCATTGACATTCTTTGCAAGTTCTCTCAGCTGTTTTTCGTTCTCAGCCTTATGGTAAGCGTCCGCCGTCTTTCTTTGCGAGATCTCATTGAGTCCGCTAACGGTCGCGGGTTCGGCAAGCCCCTTTTTCAGAAGGAAGTTTTTTGCATACCCGTCCGAAACTTCGATGACGTCGCCCTGTTTTCCGCTGCCTTTTACGTCTTTTTTGAGGATAACTTTCATATCGGCCTCCTTATTCCTATCTCTATTGTACCTGCAATTGGGTATTTTGTCAATGCGGTTTCGGATATTTTTTGCAAATTTTGACGATACTGTCCGCATAAGGAGGTGGCAGATGAAGGACATCAACAGCGGCGTTTCCTGCTGTGTGACCGATTGCAGATACAACTGCGACGGGATGCACTGCACGCTTTCGACCATTCGCGTCGGGAATACCTGCGACTGCGAACACTGTACTTGCTGCGACAGCTTCAGTAAGCGCTGAAAGCAAGGGGAGAGGGAAGCCTCTCCTTTTTTCGTATAATTTTATACGGGCGTACAAAACTGTTATCAGCGCTACGGCGCTTTCAGATAGAGGTCTTTTCGGGCGCCGTGCGCGCGGGAGGACTGCGGGAGAGGCGACAGCCTCTCCTATATTCTATCCGGAATGTTTCGCTGTGCCCGCTCATAGAATAAGAGGATGAAAGTTGCCTTTCTGAAAAAGGCGCTGCCCTTTGTCTTGTTTGTGGCGCTGGTTCTCACCATTGTCCTGTATCCGCGCGAGGCACAGGCGGAAAGCGCGCAGCCCGTCGTCGTGAGCGTCTGGAATGTGGATACGTTTGAAGGAGGGCGCGGCTCGCGCACTTCCTTTCTCAAGCGCGTCGCACAGCGGGCAGAATCGGAGCAGGAGAATGTATTTTATCATGTGATCAGCTACACCGCAGAGGGCTTGCAAGAAGCGTTCTCGCGCGGAGAACGGCCGGACATTCTCTCGTTCGGATTGGGCATCGGACCAATGGAAGGGCTTTTGCCGCTCGAAAGAGTATTCGCGCAGTCCGATCGCGCCGTCCCATGGTGCCGCGGCGCGTACTATCTGTTTTCACTCTCGGACGATCTGCCCGAGAGCGGCGCACCGGACGGGAGCATTGTTCTCTCCTCGGGCGGCAATAATCTTGTGGAGGCAAGCGCGCATTTTTCGGGCGTTGCGGGAACAATAGAGGAATCATTGACGGCATATCTTGACTTTCTGGGCGGGACATACGACTTCCTGTTGGGAACGCAGCGCGACGTCTGTCGGTTTGCAAACCGCGGCGTGACGGTCTATTCACGCATCCTGCCTAACTATTGCGATCTGTACCAGTATGTTAGCATCCTTTCCGCGGAAAAAGAGGAGGCATGCAGGCAGTTTGTCGGTCTTCTGCTCTCGGACGACGTGCAAAATAATCTCAACGAGATCGGAATGTATCCCGCGGAGGGGGCGCAGGGCAGAACGGTGGGGGCATTTGTGTCTTTGGAAGAACTATCCGAGCGCGCGGCGCGGCTTCGTGCAGGCACCGCGGAGCGCGATCTGGATGTACTCTTTCCCGCTGTGTCGCCTGCATAGTGCCGCGCAAAAAAAGTCGGAGAAATTTTCCGAAAACATTTGAATTATGGCATGAAGTATGATAGAATAGGAAGGTAAGAAAAGATGCAGCTGTATCCGCGTCTGCATGCGAAATTTCCCGCCCTTTTGTTGCAGCCGTCCTTTGATTTTGCAAGGCACACGACCATCGGCTGCGGCGGAACTTCAGAAGTCGCCGCATACCCATCATCGATTGAGGAGGCGGCGTTGCTTCTTGCTTATCTGACGTGCGAGCGCATTCCGATGTGCTTTCTCGGCGCGGGTGCAAACGTGTTGCCGTCCGACGGGAACTTTGAGGGCGTCGTCGTCCTGTTTCGCCGCCTGAACGCGCTCTGTGCGGACGGGACAGAAGTCTATGCCGGCGCCGGCGTAACGGGCGGAGAGCTGCTCAAATTTGCCTGCCGCAGCTCGATCGGGGGATTTTCGCCCCTTTCGGGCATTCCCATGACGGTCGGGGGCGGCGTTGCAATGAATGCGGGCGTCAAAGATCTGTATTTTTCTGATATCGTGCGCCGTGTCGTCTGCGTGGAAGCGGGAAAGCTACGAACGCTTGAGCAGAACGAGTGCGCATTCGGCAAAAAGGAGAGCACTTTTCTACAGGGCATCGCCGTGCTTGGCGTCTGTTTACAGGGACGGTACGCGCGCCCTGCGGATATCGCACGGGAGAGCTGCTATTATCGCTCGAAACGAATGCATCTTCCCAAGGGCAGGAGCATGGGGTGTACGTTCGTCAATCCTGACGGAACGACTGCGGGTGCGCTCATTGAAGCGTGCGGGCTCAAAGGGATGCGCATCGGCGGGGCTTTCGTCTCGGAAAAACATGCTAATTTTATCTGCAACGAAGGACAACGCGCACGCGACGTTGCGGCATTGATCGAATACACAAAGAAAACGGTTGAGGAGCGGACGGGGATCGTGCTCCGCGAGGAGATCCGCCGCCTTCCTTAACGGGTTGTGAATACGGAAGAATGATGAAACTTACTGCTGATTATCACACACATACTGTCTATTCGGATGGGAAAAGCACCTTTCTTGAGAATTTCCGCCGCGCCAAAGAGCTTGGATTGGCGGAGATCGGGTGTACGGAACACGGTTTTTCCCATCTGTTCCGCGGGCTCAAAAGAAGAGAGTTGGCGCAGTATATCCGTGAGCTGCGCGCGGCGGAGAAGGAAGTCGGAATACGCGCGTTGCTTGGGATGGAGAGCAATATCCGCGGCATTACGGGGCTTTGCGATCTCACGGAGCGCGACTGCGAGGTCTTTGATCTCTATGTCGTCGGGATCCATGTTCTGGTGCGTTACGAAAAGCTTTTTGACAGCAAACTGGGTCTAGGCAGTTTTTTGCGCACGCAACTGCACATTCGTCCATCCAAATCGCTCGTCCGCTATACGACGAAGTCATATATCAACAGCATCGAGCGCAATCCCGTCGATATCGTCGCGCACCTCAACTATGGATGTTTTGCCGACCCCGTCGAGGTGGCAAAGTGCTGCCGCGACTACGGCACATACCTTGAGATCAGCTCGAAAAAGCCGCACCTGAGCGACGAAGATCTTGCAAAGGTTGCCGAAACGGGCGTTCGCTTCGTCATCAATTCGGACGCGCACTCAGCGGACCGCATCGGTGATCTCAAGCTCGCCATGGAGCAGGTCGAACGCGTCGGAATTCCGCTCGACAGGATCGACAACCTGAACGGAAAACTGCCCAAATTCCGCCTGCAGCAGTGGAAGATAGAGCACATGTGAGAGGGAGAGCGTTGGCAAATTTCACAAACGAGATCAAGCGGGATCTGCTCGCCTATTTTCCCACAACGCGTGCGGGCGCGCTTGCCGCAATGGCTGCCATGCTCTCGACGAGCGGCGCGCTTGCGGAAGGCGGGTTTGTGGTCATCAGCGAAAACGAGCGCGTTGCGGAGTACTTTCAGCGCCTTTCCGAGGCGCTCGGCATCCGGCCGGAGATCAGGGAAGTGACGCGCGACCCCAAGCGTCGGCGCGACAAAATCACATTTCTTTGCGGCGGGGAAAGCGCGCTTTCTGTTTTGAGCGAGACGCGCGCCCTGCGCCCGCATCTGGAGGAAAATCGGGACGCGGCCCTGTGCTATCTCAGGGCGGCGTTTTTAGGCGGTGGGAGCTGCACGCTTCCCCGCGTCGGCGCATCGACGGGTTACCACCTTGAGTGCGTCTTTTTCACGCAGGAGAGGGCAGAGGAGTTCTGCGACCTGCTTTCAGGCTTTGAACTGTTCGGAAAGCTTGCCCGGCGCGGCGACACCTTTGTTGTATACGTCAAAAGCCGCGAGGCGATCTCCGACGTCCTGTCCGTCCTCGGCGCAAAGAGCGCCCTGAAAAAGCTGGACGCGGTTTCCGCCGCCCGCGCGCGCACGAACAACGAAAACCGCATTCAGAATTGCATGGCGAGCAATGCGGACAAGGCTGCCATCGCGTCCGCCGCACAGACGGTAGCACTGCAAAAATTGCAGGAGAGCGGAAAATTGCAGACGCTGCCCGAGGCGCTCCGCCAGACGGCGACAGCTCGACTGGAGCATCCGACGCTCTCACTCGCCGAGCTTGCAGGCATTCTTGGCGTCAGCAAAGGGGGGCTCAATCACCGCATGCGCAAACTCATGCAAATTTACGAGGAGACAGAGCAATGACAGATTTCGTACACCTTCATTTACATACGGAGTACAGCCTTTTGGACGGCGCCGTCAAGGTGGACGATTTGGTGCGTCATTGCGTGGACAACGGCATCAATGCGGTCGCGATCACCGATCACGGCAACATGTACGCCTCCCTGAAATTTGCAGAAAAGTGCAAGAAAAATAAGATCAAGGCGATCATCGGCTGCGAGTTCTACGTCGTGGACGACTACCGCCAGCACATCGATCAGAAGGCAGATCACCTCATTCTGCTCGCCAAAAACAAGGCTGGCTACGTCAACCTCGTCCAGCTCGATTCGCTCGCCTTTGTGGACGGCTACTATTACCGTCCGCGCATCGATTATACAGTCCTCAAGGAACACACGAACGGCGTCATCTGCCTCTCTGCCTGCCTCGCCGGGCGCATTCCGCGCCTTCTTCTTGCGGGTGAGTACGAAAAAGCGAAGGCGTTCGCCCTGGAGATGAAAGAGGCATTCGGCGAGGATTTTTATATTGAGATCCAGGATCACGGCATTCCCGAACAGAAGCAGATCCTGCCCCTTTTGGTGCGTCTTGCGCGAGAGACGGACATCGGACTGGTCGCGACCAACGACGTGCACTACCTCAAAAAAGAGGACTGGGAGATGCAGGACGTGCTCATGTGCATCCAGACCAAGCGCACGCTGGACGATCCCTCCCGCATGAAGATGCAGACGCACGAGTTCTACATGAAGTCGGGCGACGAGATGGCGGCGCTCTTTCCCAACCTTCCGGAGGCGATCGCGAACACCCGCGTCATTGCGGACAAGGTCTCCGATACCGATACGCCCTTCAACTTAAAGGATAACGGACAGCCCGTCTACGATAAGTCGCTCATTCCGCTGTACACGGCGGACGACGGCACGCCGTCGCCCGAGTTTTTGCGCCGTCTCACGATGGAGGGACTACCCAAGCGCTACGATCCCGTCACGGACGAAATCATGCAGCGCGCGGAGTACGAGCTCGGTATCATCATCAAGATGGGGTTTGCCGATTACTTCCTCATCGTCTGGGACTATATCAACTGGTCGCGTATGAACGGCATCCCCGTCGGTCCCGGGCGCGGCTCGGGCGTCGGGAGCATCGTCGCCTATTCCATCGGCATCACCAATGTTGACCCTCTGCGCTACGATCTGCTCTTCGAGCGCTTCCTCAATCCCGACCGCGTCTCCATGCCCGACTTTGACGTCGACTTCTGTACGGCAAGGCGCGGGGAGACCATCGAATATGTCCGCCGCAGATATCATCCCGAGAACGTTGCGCAGATCGTGACCTTTGGTACGCTCGCCTCGCGCGCCGTCATCAAGGACGTGGGGCGCGTCATGCGCGTCCCTTACGCCGAGACCGACCGCGTCACCAAACTCATGGACGGCAAGTCTACCATCCGCGAACTTCTTGGGCTCAACCTTGAAAAGTGCA
>DXBS01000047.1 GCA_019116405.1 Candidatus Gallimonas intestinigallinarum
GGCTCGCAAAGGGTGTTCAGCCCACCGAGACCGTGAGAAGCCTGCTCATCCGCTCCGGCGCGATGGAAAAGCCCACTAAGCTCTCGCCTTCCAAGACCAAGACGAAGAAAAAGAAGTAAGCCTTGCGGCGCAGCTTTTCCTCCCGATCGGCGGAAGAGCGTGCCGATTGCCTGCTTCGTTTGCGCAGACGATGCGCAACAAACTCCTTTCCCCAAACACACCGTAATCAAAAAGGAGGCATATGATGCTGGAACTCGTCAAGTATATCGTCAACCGTTTCGCCGAGGACAAGGGGAACGTCTCCTACGAGGTCGAAGAGACGGAGGACGCCATCACGATCACCGTGCTTCTGTCCGATTCGGACATGGGCAAGGTCATCGGCAAGCAGGGGAAGATCGCCAAGGCGCTCCGCACGCTCGTGCGCGCCGCGACCCCCAGGGATTCCAAGAAATACAACGTCGAGATCAAAGAGCGCTCGGCGGAGTAAGTCAATCATTTTTCCGAAAGCGCGCCGCGGCAATCTGCCGCGGCGCGCTTTCGGTGTTTCGAGATAGGGGGCAGCCGACAGAATTTTTCGTTTCGCCGCCTCTTTTTTTCGCTGAAGGGTGGACATTTGACCGGCATTCGGGTATAATAGACGCAGAAATTCCGGAGGAAGTATATGAAACCTGATCTCACGATAGAGGAAAAACTGCGGCTCATCTGCGGCAAGGGCTCGTGGCACACGGAGGACTTTGGCGGAAAGCTGCCTGCCGTCTCCATGTCGGACGGTCCCGTCGGACTGCGTACCATGTATCAGGCGGAGAATGGGACATGGGAGACCTGGCCCGCCGTCGCATACCCTTCGGTGCAGGTGCTCGCCAACACCTGGAGCGAGGACTGCGCCCGCCTTATGGGCGAGTGCCTGGGCGATGACGCGGCGGAGCGGAATGTCGATCTGCTGCTCGGGCCGGGCGTCAATATCAAGCGCAACCCCCTGAACGGGCGCAACTTCGAGTATTTTTCGGAGGATCCCTACCTTGCGGGCACGCTCGCAAAGGCGTATGTTGCGGGCGTGCAGTCGCGCGGCGTGGGCGCGTGCGTCAAGCACTTCTGCTGCAACAACTTGGAGTTTGACCGCCTGCATCAGTCGAGCGACGTGGACGAGCGCACCCTGCGCGAGATCTACTACCGCCCCTTCGAGATCGCCTGCGAGGCGCAGCCTGTCGCCGTCATGTGCAGCTACAACCGCATCAACGGAACGTACGGCTCGGAATATCAAAAGGGTTACGACGTTCTGCGGGAGGAGTTCGGGTTTGACGGCGCGATCATCTCCGACTGGGACGCGGTGCGCGATCGGACCGCCGCGGCAAGGGCGGGGCTGGATCTTGAGATGCCCTTCAACGAGCACAACTATTCGCGGCTAGTCGCAGATTACAAGGCGGGCAAGATCACGGAAGCCGAGATCGACGCCTGCGCGGCGCGTGTCCTCAAATTGGGGGAACGTATGGTGGAAATGCGTACCAGACGCACTTCGGGGCGCACGGAGGCGGAGCGCGCCGAGGCGGCAAAGAACATCGCCGCGGAGGGCATTGTCCTGCTCAAAAACGAGGGCGTCCTGCCCCTTCAAAAGGGGACAAAAGCGGCGGTGTGCGGGTACTACGCAAAGCCGGACGACGCAAGGACGCTCGCGGGCGGCGGCTCGTCGCAGGTCGTCTGGAAGGACGCCGTATTTGATCTTCCCGCACAGCTCGCGGCGCGCGGCGTGGAGAATGTCTATGAGCAGGGCTGCGCGGTCGATACCGTCTGGTCGGTGCGCATGGATATGCGCCGCGCCCGCATGAACGCGGCGGGAAGCGCCGTCAATATTGTCTGCGTCGGCACGGGCAACTGGCTGGAGTTTGAAGAGGGGGACCGCCGCAGCATGCGCCTGCCCGCGGTGCAGGAGCGGCTGATTCTGGAGACGGCGGAGGAGAACGAGAACACCGTCGTCGTGCTGTTTGCGGGTGCGGCGGTGGACATGAGCCGCTGGGTGGACAGCGTCTCGGCGGTCGTGTATGCGGGCTTTCCCGGCATGGGCGGCGACGCGGTGCTCGCCGATCTTCTGACGGGCGCGCGCAACTTCAGCGGCAAGACGAGCGAGACCTTCCCCTATGCACTGGAGGACGTCCCCGCCGCCGAGAGTTTTATGAGCGCGGGCGTCACGCGCTATCAGGAGGGTCTGGACGTCGGCTACCGCTATTTTGCGACCTACGATGTGCCCGTCCTGTTCCCCTTCGGCCACGGGCTGAGCTATGCGGCGTTTGAGTATTCCGATCTCGCCCTTCAGTCTATGGAGACGGGCGTGCGCGTGAGCTTTGCCGTGGAAAATATCTCCGACCGGGACGGCGCGGAGGCGGCGCAGGTGTATGTGCACGAGTGCGCGCCCCTCGTCTACCGCCCGACGCGGGAACTCAAAGGCTTTGTCAAGCCCGCCATCCGGGCGGGGGAGAAAACGATCGTCGATTTGATGCTGCCCATGCGTGCATTTGCGCACTGGTCGACCTCGCAGGACAAGTGGGTCGTCACGGACGGCGTCTATGAAGTTCTGATCGGCGCTTCGAGCGGGGATATCCGCCTTGCGGCAAAGGCGAAGATCGAAGGCGGCAAGATCACGGTGTTATGACCTGCGCCGCCCGACATATGCGGCGGAATGAAAACAGGGCATACGTACCCTGAAAAATGTGACCAAATACAAGTGCGCGGCGGGGCAAAAGTCCCGCCGCGCACTTGTATATAACAATATATCATTCCCACAATGTCGGCAGATCGTCCTCGTAGTGCCAGTAGTTGCCGCCGGAAGAGGGCGGCGTGTCGGAATAGAAGTACACCCGCGTCGGATCGAGCACCGCGTCGTTGCCGCCGAGGTCCACCGCCATCCAATCGTCCTCTGTCCCGAGGTAGTAGGCGATCTCCAGATTGTTGCAATCCCAGAAGGCATCGTACAGAACAGCCTGCAGCGCTTCGCCCAGTACAATGGTGCGCAGCGACTCGCAGTTCTCAAACGCCAGTTCGCCGATCAGGACGACGGCATGCAGGTCGATGCTTTCAAGCGCGCCGCAACCCTGAAATGCCGCCGTGCCGATCTCGGTCAGTGCTCCATGAAAGGTGACCGCCCTCAGAGCCGTGCAGGAAGCGAATGTATAGTCGGCAAGGGAGGTGATGCCCGTTCCCGGTTCGATGGTCTCCAGATGGCTGCATTCATAGAACGCATACGCGCCGATCGCGCGCACGCTGTCGGGGATGCTGAGCGCCGTCAGGATATCCCGCCCGCTGAAGGCGTATGCGCCGATTGCCGTCACGCCTTCCGGGATAGCGGCCGTCAGCCCTCCAAGGAGAAGCGTTCCGCCATTCATGAGGCAGTTGTCCTGTACGTACAGGCTCTGGTTGCCGCGCGCAACAGAAATTTCCGCGAGCGCGGGGCAGTTGCGGAATTGCTCCGCGTCAATGGCGTCCGGCGTGAGGGACGCGCCAAAGGTGATGGAAGCGAGCTGCGTACAGCCCATAAATGCGTCGGGCAGGATTTCCGTCACATTGTCGCCGATCGTTATGTGACGGAGCGCTGTCAGTCCCAGGAATGCTTCGCTAGCGATGGCGACGACGGGAAGCCCGTCATAGGTGTCGGGGATGATGATCTCCTCGACATTTTCTGTACTGCCTGCAAACATATAGCCATCCGTCTGCGTATCATATCGCACAAAGATCAGCCCGATTGCATGGTTTGTCTCGCCGCATACGGCGCAGGTATCTCCTTCGTAGCGGTGCGTCTCCCACTCCCGCGCGCCGCATCCGTAGAGGCAGCTGCGCGCATGTCCGTCCTCCTCCGGCGACCACGCCGACCATTTGTGCGCGGTGACGGCGAGCTCCTCCGTGCGTGTGGCAGCGCAGCCGGTGCAGCCATAGACCGCGGTGCCCGTTGATGTGCAGGTGGGCGGGGTCGTGCTGCGCAGCGCCCAGACATGGTCGCTTGCCTCCAGGGTGGCGCCGCAGGCGGTGCACCGCGACCAGTGGAAGGAGTCGTTATATTCTACGGCGCCCGCACTGTGCGGGGCAAGGGGCAGGACCTCGGTGGTCTGCATGTCACACACGGTGCAGACAGAGCGGACAAGCCCGGTTGCGGTACAGGTAGGAGCCAAGATGATGTCATCTTCCCGCCAGCGATGTGCTTCCGGCGTGTCTGTCTCACCGCAGCCGTTGGCGCAGACATGCCAGTGCGCGGTCGCATTGGCGGTGTACCGGGTACCAAAGTCGTGCCCGGTCGGAGGGACTTCTTCCGTCATCGTAATGCCGCAGTCGCGGCAGGTCAGAAGGCGCGTGCCCGTCTGCGTACAGGTCGGCTCATGTGTCAGGACGCCGTCGTCCCAGTCGTGCGTGTGTCCGATATCGCTCTGCTCCTCGCGCTCCGCACCGCATGTGAGGCAGATGGACCCGCCGAGGAACAGGTGTGTTTCCTGCGCATCGGGCCCGCCGCAGCGGCGGCAGATGTGCCAGTGCATGCTGTCGTCATAGCACCATTCCGGATCGGGGTCATGGCCGAGCGCCGCGATCGTCTGCTGCATCGTAGTACCGCACAGCGTGCAGTGGTAGGAAAGTACGCCGTCCTGCGTGCAGGTCGCCTCCGTGCGGGACTCCAAAGTCCATCTGTGTGTTCCGTCTTCGCAGACGTCGTCCGATCCGCCGGTGTCGCCTGACCCGTCGGTGTCGTCCGATCCGCCGGTGTCGTCCGATCCGCCGGTGTCGTCCGATCCGCCGATTTCCTCTTCTGCGCCGCAGATGATGCAAACGCCGCCCGAAAAGGTGTGCGCCTGTCGGTCGGTGTCCGTGCCGCATCCGCCCAGACATGCGTGCCAGTGCTGCGAGGCATCATACGACCAGACTGTACTGAACGTATGTCCCGTGACGGGAATCGCGGCATAGGTGTTTTCACTGCAGATGCGGCAGGTTCTCAGCCACGTCCCTGCCGTCGTGCAGGTCGGCTGCGCAATGACGACGCCGTCGTCCCAATCATGCACATGCTCGTCCTCGGGCTGAGAGCAGGCGCAGGCCGTCAGTCCGAGGAGACAGAGCAGCAGGGTAAGGATGAGGGGAAAATGCTTCATGGGGGTATCCTTTGTGAGAGAGCATGATCACAGCGCTGCAGCGTATGCTTCCAGCAGATCGATCAGTTCTTCTTCGTGTTCAAAATAGTAGCTGTCATAGGAGACGAGCGGCGCTTCCTCCAGCGCTTCGGCGATGGAGTTGTCGTCATTGACGTCCACGCCCAGCCTGCAATAGGCGCGGTAGGCGTTTGCCACGTTGTCGGCAAGCCCTTCGGGCAGCACTTCCTTGAGCTGTGCCATGACGGAAAACATGTTGTATGCGCGGATCTCTGAATTGAGAAAGAATTGCAGATGCCCGCCGTCCTGCATCTCGCTGTCGTAGGTGAGCAGTTCCTGATAGGGCGAGGGCAGCGCGCCCTCCGCCCACAGCCGCCACATGTATTCCCACTGCCGCTGCGCGCGCTTTTCCGCGTTGCCATGGAAGAGTTTGTCAAAAATTCCCATATGATCTCCTTAGCAAAAGACACCGCGCGCGGGCGGTGTCTTTCCAAACGATACGCAATCAGACGATATACTTCGGATCGGGCGCAGCTGCATCCAGCTCCGCCTTCTTGTCCGCATAGCCGGGCTTGCCGAGCAGCGCGAACGTCGCCTTCTTGCCCGCTTCCACGCCGGGCTGGTTGAAGGTGTTGATATTGAACATTGCTCCCGCATACGCCGTCTGCAGCTCAAAGAGGTACAAAAGCTGTCCCAGAGTGAATTCGTTGATCTCGGGCAGGTGGATGGTGTAGTTGAGCCTGCCTGCCATGGTCAGCGCGTGCGCCGTCGCCTTGTTCTCCGCCTGGATGAGCTCTTCCATCGTGTGCCCGCCCAGGAAGGAGACGTCGGGGATGTCCTCGCAGCCGTGCGGGATGGGCGTCTTTTCCTTGTAGCTGTCCACGGAGAGGAAGGTCACGACCTTGTCATAGGGGCCTTCGGTGTACAGCTGGACCTGCGAGTGCTGATCGGTGACGCCGAGCGCCTTGACGGGGGTCTGCCCGACGTTGCAGGGCGTGCCGTTCAGCGTGACGTTCTTGCCCAGCGATTCCGCCCACAGCTGAGCGTACCAGTCGGAGACGTAGCGCAGATTGTCCGAGTAGGGCATGAGCACGCCGATGTTCTTGCCCTCGTTCATGGCGATGTATTGCAGCGTCGCGCACAAAAGGGCGGGGTTCTTCTTGAGGTCGGCCGTCTTGCACATTTTATCCATGTACGCAGCGCCCTTTAACAGCGTCTTGATATCGATGCCCAAAACTGCCGCGGGCAGAAGTCCCACGGGGCAGAGCTCGGAGAATCTCCCGCCGACGCCGTCGGGCAGGACATAGCTCTTGACGCCGCCCAGAGATGCGGAAATCTTGACGAGGTTGCCTTTGGCGGCGTCCGTCGTAAAGATGACGTTCTCCTTGATATCCACGCCCGCCTTGGTGAGAAGATCGGCGATGATCAGATACTGCGTCATCGTCTCGCTCGTCGCGCCCGACTTGGAGATGACGTTAAAGCAGGTCTTGGTGACGTCGATGACGTCCAGAAGGTCCTTCATGCGGACGGGGTCCACGTTGTCCTCGACGAAGAACTTAGGGCCGCGGCGCTTAATTTTGGGAAGGTCGTTATAGTGCAGGTGGCAGAGTGCGTTGAACGCCATCGTGGGGCCGAGCGCCGAACCGCCGATCCCGAGGACGACGAAGTTATCGAACTTTCTGCGCACGACTTTGGCGGTCGCAAGGATATCCGCGACGATCGCATCCTGGTTGTAGGGAAGCTCCGTCCAGCCCATGAACAGCTCGTCCTTGCCGCGGTTCTCCGCAACGTACGCGTGTGCAGCTTTGGCGATTTTCTTGTGCGCATCCAGCTTCTTTTCGGAAATTCCCTTGTCGCCGAGGTACTTGTCCGTCATGTTCGTGTAATCCACTCTGATGCGCAGAGATCTGCGCAGTTCTTCGGTCATTTTCATATCGCTCTGTATTCCTCCGTTATCAGATCATTGCACCTATTGTATCATACTTGCTGCACGATTTCAAGGGTTCGCCAAAGATTTTTTGCGTTTTTTGCACAAAAATCGGGCAAAAAGCGCGCGGAGGTCGACGAGGCGGAACACGGAGAGGAGCGAGAGCTCGGCAACGAGGATGACGAGCATCGTGACGGCGAGCGCGGGAAGGTAGCTCAGCACCAGAACAAGCCCGCTGCGCACGAGATATCCAAGGACGGCGGCGGGGAGTACGGCGCAGGCAAGGTGCACGCAGAATTTGCCCATGGCGAGCTTTCCCGCCTTTTTTCGCAGCAGCAACAAGGATAATAGCGCCGTGATGCAGGCGTCGCCGATCATGCCGACGATGAGCGCGCCGCTGCCTAAGAATCGGGGCAGGATGAGCACGGAGAGGAGCATCCCCGCCGAGCCCGCAAGGAAGATCGCGAGCGTCTTTTTTTCGCAGCCGAGGGAGTTTAAGATGCTCGTCGTGATCATCGTAAGACTCATGGGCAGCAGCTGGAAGGCGCACTGCGAGATGAGTTCTCCGCTCGCGGCGTTGGAGTAGAGCATGATGCCCACATCGCCGCCGCAGACGAGGTAGAAGGGCAGCAGCGCGCCGGAGATGAGCAGTGTGGCGCGCAGGGCGCGTCCGACGAGCGCGGAGACCTGCTATTTGTTTCCGCGGTAAAACTGTTCGGAGAGCTCGGGCACGAGCACCAGCGCGATCGAGCCGATAAAGGCGCAGGGCACCGCCATCACAGGCATGACCATGCCGTAGACCATGCCGTATTCGCTCATGGCGGCGGCAGAGGAATAGCCCGCCGCGCGCAGCATGAACGGAAACAGCACCGAGATGAGGGAGGACAAAAGCGACGAGCTCGTGCGCATCGCCGTCACGGGCAGCGAGGAAAAGAGCAGAGGCCTGAGTTCCCCGCGCGGGGATCGGAGCTTGCCGCCGCGCACAAAGAAGTAGACGGCGGCGATCGCAAAGGAACAGACGTAGGAGACGAGCACGGCGACAGCGGTCAGCGTGATACCGTTGGCGGCGGGGAGCAATAGCAGTAGCGCGATGCCCACGCCGATGCGCAGCATCTCCTCGACGAGTTCGACAAAGGAGTAGGCGAAGAAGCGCTTGTTCCCCCAGAACACGCCGCGCAGGACGGAATAGACGGAGGTGCAGGAGAGCCCCAATAAGAGGATATAGAACACGTCCGCGCACCTGGGGTCGGCGAACACGCCCGTGAAGGGGTCGCGGAAGAGGAATAGAAGAACGGTCATCGGCACGCTGAAGCAGAGGGACAGAAGGATTGCTGCGGTGGAGGCGGATTGTTCCTTGAGGCGGTGTCCGCGCGCGCGGTGCTTGGAGAGAATGCGCGAGAGAGTGACGGGCAGTCCGCTCGAAGAGACCGTCAAAAAGACGGCGAACACGCTGTACGCCGCCTGATAGACGCCCAGTCCCTCGGCGCCCAGCGTGCGCGAGAGGATGATGCGATACAAAAACCCGAGGCAATGTTCCGCCGCGTTGAAAAAGGTGACCACGGCGGCGGTGCGGTACAAATTCATGTCCTATTTTACGGAAGCCGTCACACATTTATGCCTGCGCGCATAGGATAAGAGCATGGAACTTCAGCTCATCCGCCCCCAAACGCACCGCGTCTGCCGCGGACAGACGCTTGACTTCATCGCCCGCACTTTCGGCGTGCCGCCGCGTCTGCTCGCCGCGCACAATCATCTTACCTGCGAGGTAACGGAAGGGCAGCTGCTCACCATCCCGCCTGCGGGGAATGTATACCGCGTGCAGGGCGGGGAGTCGTGCACGCTCCTGTGCGGTTCCGTGGAGAACTTTCAAAAGCGCAACGCGACCGTGCACCTCTATCCGACGCAGGAAGTGCTGCTCTGAGCGGCGCCGAAGGGACAAGCAGGGGAAGGGAAGGCGCGGCGCCGCGAAATCTTCGCGGCGCCGCGCATAAAAATTGGCAGGCGCACATATTTAGCGAACGAAAGGATATGAACGCTTTTTCCCGCTTCCGCATAGCATGGAATAGAACATTGATGTTCTTTCCACGGAGGTAACCAATGTCGTTTTTTTCTAACTTTTCCTCGGACCATTGTCCCGGTCCCATTACGGGCAGTCCGCTGAACGGGCTCTGTGAGAAGGTCTGCATCCAGGCGGAAAAGATCTTTGACGCGGGCATCATTCAGACCCGCCTTGAAAATTACACGCTTGCGCTGACCGACCTCGTGCCCGCCGAGCCTACATATCCGTTGACGTTCGTGAGCGCACGTTCTCTCACGGGGACGGGCACCGTTTCCAATCTCTCCGTCGAGCGCCAGGCAGATTCCTGCTGTGCGCGCGTACAGGCGCGGATCACTATTCCCGTCGAGGTCGTCTATACCGACGCGTGCGGCGTCGAGGGCAAGGCGACAAGTTCGATCGTCCTCAACGAGGACGTCCTCATGTACGTCCCCAGCGCGTCCGTCATGCCATTTTCCGTGACGGCGGTCGCAAGCTGCGTCGTGCCCGAAGGTTCGTTCAACGCGGAGTGCAACAACTTCACAGTGAGCGCCTGCGTGACGTGTATCCTCAAAATTGCGATGCAGGTAGAGCTTCTTGTGCCCAGCTATGGCTACTGCGCCATCCCGCCCGCACAGGAGTACTCGCAGGAAGTCTGCTCTGGCTTCTTTGAACTGCCTCTCTACCCGCAGGGCAAGGGCTGCTGTAAAAAGTAAACATCTCGGTACGGTGTCCGATCAACAATGCGCGCCGCGGCTTCTGCCGCGGCGCGCTGCTGTTGTGCCGTTTTGGGGATTGTCAGGGGGAGGGGGTAGGTTACTTTCCACCGTCAAAGGGTGTATCGGCGCGCGCGGGGTCGCCGAGCAGCGTTTCAAAGTCGGTATAGGTGACAAATCCCGCCTTCGCGCCCTTGGTCTTGTGCACAAACTTAATGCGGCACCAGTCCACGGGGATTTTGTCTCCCTTGCCTGCCGAATACTTCGCGCAGATCGCGGCGGCATAGGCAAGGACGCGCTCCGGCACTTCTTTGCCGTTGGTGCGGATGACGACGTGCGCCGAATGCAGCCGCTGGGCGTGCAGCCAGATGTCGTCGGGCGCGCTGCTGCGGACAAGCCTGTCGTTCTGCAGGTTGCTGCGCCCCGCGTAGATGGCAAAGCCGCCTGCCTCGTAGGTGCGGAAGGGGATCTCGGGCTTTTTCTTCGCGCCCCGCGCCTGCGGCTGCTGCGGGAGTTTGATGAGCCCCGCCGCGACGAGCTCCTCCTCAAGTGCCTTCAAGTCGTCCGTGCTGTCCGCGGAGGCGAGCAGCGGAGGGAGGCTCTCCAGGTAGGCGAGTTCGCGGCGCACTTCCGCCTCCTGCGGCGCAAGCGCCTCCAGCGTGCGCTTTTGCTTCTGATAGCGCTTGAAGTACGCCTGCGCGTTCTGCGAGGGGGTGAGCCGCTCGTCCAGCGCGATCTTGATTGTCCCGCCCTGTTCGTCGTAGTAGTTGACGAGCTCGCATGACTTCATGCCCCGCGTCAGCGCCCACAGATTGGCGGTGATCAGCTCGCCCTTCTGACGGATGCTCTCCGCGTCGGCGGCGGTGCGCTGTTTTTCCAAAATTTGTGCAAGCCGCTTTTCCTGCTTTTTGATCGCCTGACTGACGGCGGACGTCAGCCTGCGCCGCGCGCCCTCCAACAGGTTTTTGCTCCGTTTTTTGGCGTAAAAATAGCACTGCGCCTCGGAGAGCGTCGCAAATTTGGTCGCGTTTTCCGCCATACGTGCATGGAAATCGATGACCGTGCCGCCGCGCTCGACGACGCATGGCTGTATCTCGTCCGAGAAGATGAAGTCGTGCACATGCGCCGCGAGATCGCCGCCTGAAAAGCTCTTTGCGATGAGCTCCGCCGTGCAGGGCGCGAGCCCGGAGACATTGGCAAACAGGAAGTGCGCCAAATCCCCCTCGGCATGGGCGCAGAGCGCGGAAAGGGCGAGCTTGTCGCGCGGGTCGATCTTGTCCTGCGGGGCGGGCAGGACGTACTTCGCGCCCGGCAGGATGAGGCGGCGGCAGCCGTCGTCGGGCGTATTGGTCTTGAGCGCGCCCAGAATGACGCCGTTCTCCGTTAAAAGCAGGTTGGAGTACTTGCCCATGATCTCGGCGTATAAAATGCGCTCGCAGCTGGAGAAGTCGGAGATACAATGAAAGTGCAGCGCGAGGATGCGCTCAAAGCCCACCTGCTCGACGCATGTAATTTCCGCGCTCTGCAGATGTTTGCGCAGGAGCATGCAAAAGTTTGGCGCGACGAGGGGGTTTTCGCGCTCGTCTTCGGAAAAATAAATGCCGCAATCGGAGGCATTTGCGTTGAGAATGAGTTTAACGGTGCGTTTTCCGGTGTATATAACCATGGAAACTTCTTCGCGCCCCGGCTGGCTGATGCGGTTGATGCGCCCGCCCGAGAGCGCGGCGTCAAGTTCTTTGGCGTTGAGCCGAAGGGTAAATGCGTCTTGCGGCATACCTTCCTCCCAAGGTTGTGGTTTGGTGTGAGACGATTGAATTATACCTGAAAAAAATAAAATTGTAAATAAAATCGCTTTCCTTTCTCGCATGATTATGCTAAAATGATTGTCTGAGAAACCATATCGATATAATTTGGAGAAAAACTATGAAGTACAACGTAACCCCCGCAGAAAAGAGCACCGTCAAGATCGAGATCACCTTCACGCCCGAAGAGTTTGCGGCGGCAAACGACAAGGCGTATGTGAGAAACCGCGGCAAGTTCACCGTCAACGGTTTCCGCAAGGGCAAGGCGCCCAAGCACGTCCTTGAGATGTACTACGGCAAGGGCCTGTTCTATGAAGACGCCCTCAACGATCTGTTCAACGACAACTATCCTGAGATCCTCACGGCGGAAAAGGACAACTTCACGCCTGTGGGCGATCCCTCGCTCTCCGTCGAGGAGATCTCCGAGGAAAAAGTCGTCCTCACGGCGACGACCCCCGTCAAGCCCGACGTGCAGATTGAGAAGTACACGGGTATAAAAATTCAGAAGTATGAGTATACTGTGACGGACGAAGATGTCGACAAGGACATCGAGGGCACGCGCGAGCGCTTTGCGCAGAGTGTGGAGGTCACCGATCGTCCCGCCCAGCTCACGGACGTCGCGAACATCGACTTCGTCGGCAAGACGGACGGCAAGGAGTTCGAGGGCGGCAGCGCAAAGGGCTTTGATCTGACGCTGGGCTCCGGGCAGTTCATCGCGGGCTTTGAAGATCAGGTCGTCGGCATGAACATCGGCGAGACCAAGGACATCGACGTCACCTTCCCCGAGGACTATCAGGCGGAGGACTTGAAGGGCAAGCCCGCCGTATTCACGGTCACGCTCAACAAGCTCACGGGCAAGATCCTGCCCGCGCTGGACGATGAGTTCGCCAAGAAGCTGGGTTCGGACACCGTGGACGCCTACAAGGCGAAGGTGCGCGAGCGCCTTGAGAAGAATGCAGCGTCCCGTTCGCTCAACGAGACGGAGAACTCCATCATCACCGAGATCGCCAAGGGCGCCAAGGCGGAGATCCCTCAGGCGATGATCGACAAGCAGAACGAATTCGCCCTGCAGCGCCTTGAATACAACCTCATGTATCAGGGCATCCGCCTCGACGATTATCTCAAGTACCTCAACACGACGAGAGAGGCGTATATGCACACCTTCGACGAGGAATCGAAGCGCACCGTTTTGCATCAGCTCATCGTCGAGAAGATCATCAAGCTCGAAAACATCGAAGCGACGCAGGAAGAGATCGACGCAAAAGTTGCAGAACAGGCAAAGAGCGTCGGCAAAGAGGCCGAGGAATACAAAAAGACGATGGATCCCCGCCAGTTCGAATACATCGAATCGGATATCAAGGTAACCAAGCTCTTTGACTTCCTCAAAGCAAACAACGAAATGATCAAGCAAGAGGAGAGCAAGTAATGGAAAGAAACGTGCTCATTCCCTATGTCGTGGAGCGCACGTCGGG
>DXBS01000048.1 GCA_019116405.1 Candidatus Gallimonas intestinigallinarum
CGACGTCCCGCGCTATCTCATGGGCGTCGGCTCGCCCGACTGCCTCGTCGAGGGCGTTTTGCGCGGCATCGATATGTTCGACTGCGTATTGGCGACCCGCGTCGCACGCAACGGCACGGCACTCACCTCGCGCGGAAAGGTGGTCGTGCGCAACGGGAAATACAAGGAGGACTTTACCCCGCTCGATCCCGACTGCGACTGCTATTGCTGCCGTAACTACACCAAGGCATACCTGCGCCACCTCGTCAACGTGGGCGAGATGACGGGCGCGATGCTGCTGTCCCTGCACAATATCGCCTACCTGCACAAGCTCATGCGCGGGCTCAGGGAAAGTATCCTCGGCGGTTATGTGCGCAACTATGTCAAAGAGTTTTACCGTCTGCAGGGCGATTGCGCGCACGAGGCATGAGAAAGTCCGTCCCGCATGGGAATGAAAAATGCGTGAAAGGGCAAAAATGACTGTAAATCGCTTGCCAAAACGCAAAAAAAAAGGTATGATAAGGATGATTTGCCAAAGTCTGGCAATGAGATCAAGGATAATATAATATGATTTTATCCCTTTTGAATTCAACGACGGGTACGGGCGGAGAGGGTGGCAATTCTTCTTCGACCGTCATGTTTATCGTGATCATCGCGGTCATCGTTATCTTTGTCGCCTTCATGCTTCTGTCCGGCAGGAAGAACAAGGCGCGCCAGCAGGAGTACGTAGAGCAGCTGGAAGCCATCCGTCCCGGACATAAGGTCAAGACGGCGGGCGGTATCTGCGGCATCGTCGTGGAGGTCTGCGACGACAACACCGTCATCATCGAGACGGGCAGCGAAAATTCCGGCAAGTCCTATATCAAGATGGATAAGGAACTCATCGCGCAGACGGATGCCAAGGGCCCCACGCAGATCGCACGCGAGGAAGCGGAGGCAAAGCGCAAGGCGGAGAAGGAAGCGAAGGCTGCCGCCAAGGGCAAGAAGAGCGAAGCTCCCGCCGAGGCAAAGCCTGAAGAGAAGCCCGAAACGCCCGCTCAGCCCGAGAGTACGGACGAGGCGAGCGAGAAAAAGGAATAAAGAGGACATCCCCCGCATACCGTAGAATATCACGGACGCGGGGGTCTTTTTATGCATGATACATGGCTGCGTGCGGCGAAACAAGTGCTGATCGCCGCGCTGTTTACAACGCTTTTCTACCTCGTCGCCACGGCGCTTGCCGCCGTCTTTATCAGGGCGTACATACCGCCGGACGGCGCCGTCGTTGCCGTCAACTGGGTCATCAAGTGCGTGGGGGCGTTCCTCATGTCCGCGATCTGCATCCACGGCGAGCGCGCGCTCTTCAAGGGAATGGCGACGGGCGTCGTTGCGGCGATCTTGTCCATGCTCTTGTTTGCGGCGATCGGCGGCGGATTCCGCGTCAACGCGCTCTTTCTGGTCGAGCTCATCGTCTGCGCTCTCCTGGGGGCGTTCGGCGCGCTTGTCGGCGTGAAGTTGCGCCGGGAATAGGGGCTTCGGATTTTCAGGAGAGTCGAATCCTTCCGCCCCTTCGAGTTATAACCCTTCCGTCTGCTCCGCAGACACCTCCCCTAAACCTTCGGCTCAGGGGAGGCAGGCGCCTTTTGGCTCCCCTGACTTTGTTAGGGGAGCTGGCGCCGAAGGCGTCTGAGGGGTGAGATGAGACACCCTTCCGCCCATGCGGGGCACCTCCCCTAGACACCTTCGGTATTTCAGGGGAGGCGGGAGAGGTGCCAACGAACACCAAGCCGCAGGCGACTGTTAGGTTTTTCTCAATCTCACGGAAATTCTTTTCGTCAGTTCGAAAAGAAATTCGTGAAAATAAAAAAATTACTTGCAAAAAATGTATTCTCGTTGTATAATAGAGAAAAACAAAGTATAAGAGGAGTACACGGCTATGATTCGTACCATCGCAAAACCTCAGGAAAAGAAGATCACGGGTTGCGGTGAATGCAGGAGCACCTGCCAGTCCGCATGCAAGACGAGCTGCACCGTAGGCAACCAGTCCTGCGAGCGCGTCACGAGAGAGGAGAAGATCGAAAAGATCTGAATGTGAGTGCAGAGCGGGGGGCAGCGCTTGAGCGCTGCTCCCTGTTTTGCGCTGTTTATTTTTTATGGTACACGTTTTTCATTATCACGGACATCACTATCTCTACGATACGGGCAGCGGCGCGCTCCACGAGTGCGACGAAAAGACCGCGCGTCACATTGCGGGTGAGCCCGTCGAGTGGACGGACGAAGAACTCAAGGCCGCGCTCGCCGATATCGAGGGCTTAAAGGACGCGGGACTTCTCTACAAGGAGGAGGTCGCCGCCGCGCCCGTCAAATCGCACGAGGTCAAGGCGCTCTGCCTGCATATCTGCCACGACTGCAATCTTCGCTGCAAGTACTGCTTTGCGGACGAGGGCGCATATCACGCCGCGCGCGAGATGATGAACCCGGAGACCGCCAAAAAGGCGATCGACTTCCTCATCCGGAACAGCGGCGCAAGAAAGGTGCTCGAGGTTGACTTCTTCGGCGGCGAGCCGCTCATGAATCTGGACGTCATCAAGGCGACTGTTGCATACGCCAAGGAAGAGGCGGCAAAGCGCGGCAAGCGCTTCCTCTTTACGACGACCACGAACGGGCTGCTCCTCGACGACGACGCGATCGAATTTCTCAACGCGGAGATGGAGAACGTCGTTCTGTCGCTGGACGGCAGGAAGGAAGTGCACGACGCGGTGCGCAAGACGGTAAACGGCAAGGGCAGCTTTGACGCGGTCATCGACAAGATCAAAAAGTTTGTGCGCATCCGCGGGGACAAGCACTACTATGTGCGCGGCACCTTCACGGCGAAGAATCTCGACTTTTCCAAGGACGTCCTGTTCCTCGCCGACCAGGGCTTTACTTCGCTCTCCGTCGAGCCCGTCGTCACCGATATTCCCGATCTGCAGATTAAGGAAGAGCACCTTCCCGTCATCGAGCAGGAGTACGAAAAGCTTTGCGACGAGTACATCCGCCGCGAAGCGGAGGGCAAGGGGTTCTCCTTCTTCCACTTCCATATCGACCTGGAGGGCGGTCCCTGCCTGCAAAAGCGCGTCTCGGCGTGCGGCGCGGGCAACGAGTACTTCTCCGTCGTTCCAAACGGCGATATCTATCCCTGCCACCAGTTCGCGGGCGAGGCAAAGTGGAAGATGGGCAATGTGTTTGAGGGGAAGCTGGATGAGAAGATCCGCGATCTATTTGCAACGTCCTGCCTGTTCACGCGCGAGAAGTGCGGCGACTGTTTTGCCAAGTTCATCTGCTCGGGCGGGTGTAACGCCAACAATTACCACTACAACGGCGATATCAACAAGCCCTACGAGCTGACCTGCGCGATGATGAAAAAACGCATCGAGTGCGCCATGCACGTCCTTGCGGAGCGTAAGTCGCGCGAAAATTAGACAAAAAATAAGAAAAGCGGCGCGTTTCGGCTTGACGGGCGCGCGCTTTTTCTATATAATGAGAGGAGCGAAATTTGCAGACAGTAGGGGGATTCCCCGCTTCACGTTTTTTAGGAGGAGGCAATGAGCAAGACTAAATCGGTGATCCTGCTGATCATATACACGCTGGTGATCGCCGTTTTGTGCTTTATCTGCACCGTCTCGTTCTCGTACGGGCCGGACAATATGCAGACGTTCAGCTCCGTCATGCGAATGATG
>DXBS01000049.1 GCA_019116405.1 Candidatus Gallimonas intestinigallinarum
GTACAAGGGAAACTGGTACATTGCGCTCACCGAGGTCAAGGACGCCGAGTCCGAAGAGGACGAGGCGGGGGAGGAGGAAGTCGCCATCTACCGCATCTATGGCGACGAGGACAACGAGCAGCTCGTGCAGATTGAGGACGACGAGGAGCTGGACGAAGTCTTTGCCGAGTTCTGCGCGCAGTACGAGGACTTCGAGGACGCCGAAGAAGCCGCACTTCTGGACGGCGACGAAGAGTAAGAAAAACAGACAAACAGACAAACAGGTATGAAGAGAGCAGTTTATTTCTGGCTTACATTCCTGCCGACAATCGGACTTGTGCTGCTGCTCGCCATTTTGGGCGGGCAGTTTGCTTGGGGGGAACTTACCACGACGCTCGCCGCCGTTGCGCCGCTTCTGTTGTTTTGCTTGATCTATGTCATCGGAAGCGTCGCAGCGGGAAGGAAGATCGCCGCATATGGCAAGCGGGGCGAATATGAAAAGATCATCGGGTTTGCGCGCACGATGGAAAAATGGTACTACGGCGGCAAAAACGGGAGCAACTATCACATATTGGCCGCCGCGGCATATTTTCAGCTGAATGAGGATGAACGCTTCTGGCAGGAGACGGAGCAGGTGACCGATCCGCGTTGGGCGGCGTCCAAGAGCTATGTCCGCGCGGTATTCTTTGTGGTGCATCACGACCTGCCGCATGCGCGGGAGCAATATGCGCAATGTCTGGTGGCGGCGCGAGGCAGCAAATGGGCAGCGCAGTTGCAGCGGCTGGATGAACTTCTCAAGGTCATCGATCCTTCCGAGTGCGAGGCACGGTCTGCGCGCATCGATCGGCTGCTTGCGCAGAGCGAAAATGCGCGCATACGCAAGTTTTTAACGGAAGAGCGGGATCGCTCCGCATCGGCCGAGGCATCGCTGCCACCCTTTTTGACGCAGGAGGACATCGCCGCTTCCGGGCGCCCCGCAGCCCTTCCCGCAAAGAAAAAGGTTTCATTTCTCGCGCTCGGCTATATTTTTCTGGTATTTGCCCTCGTGTTTGTCATCGTCCTGCTGTTCGCTCCGCAGGCAATTCCTGTCGCCACGGAGGAAAACACGACGCAATATAATGCGACCGTCAAGGAGGACGTCACGATCTCTGCGGACGCTGCAGATCTTCCCTTTGTCGCGGTAGAGGAGTTTACGGGGGAACTCAATATCCTGACCGCGACCTTTATAGACGGGCGGGAGGTGCTGTCGCTCGAACGGGGGGACAGCCTCACCCTTCTCCTGTTTGAGCAGGACGTTGCCTCGCTTGAGCGCGGCGGCTTTGCGGACGTCGCGGCGCTGTCCGTGAACGGCGAGGCCGTGATCACGCCGGAGAGCTATAATGCCTATTGGCAGGGCAATGCTGCAGGAATGCGGACCACCGCTACGGTGATCGCCAGCATCTTTGCGGCGCTTACAGTCCTATGCTTTGCCGTACATATTCTGTCGCTGCGTAAGTCCCGCGCCAAATAAGGCATTCGGAAGCAAGCAGAGGCATATGAATTGCGTGTCACTTGAAAAATGCACAAAGGCCCGCCTTCACGGCGGGCTTTTTGCATAAAAAAACAGGGGAAAGGGGGCTTGCATTTTGTCTGCAAAAATTTTTTGGAAAACTATTGACAATGTGCTATCCGTGTGATACACTTAGTACAGATAGGAGGGCGAGGAGGAAATCAATGAGAAGACATGGAAAAATTGTGACCTGCGCGGTTGCGCTTATCCTGACGTTTGCGGCGTCCCTGTGCACGGGCTGTACGGCGGGAAGTTATTCGGAAGAACAGCATATCCAGCGTGTCACCGAGCGGGCAGAGGAGCGCTTTTTGGGCGAGGGGAGTGAGTACACGGGATTGGAAGTTTACCCGATCTACAATGGATACGATGAACTGAACTATATGCTCATCGAACTGGAGCCGCAGGGGTTTATGTATGTCCTTATCCGAGATGACGTCACGTTTGAATGGATCAGCGGCGTCGGGATGTATCTGTGCAGCGAACTGGAGCCGGTGAGCTGGATGCCCTATCGGGTGCATGAGGGGATGCGAGAAGAGGTGGTAGACGAGAACGGACACACGTCGATTTATACCGATCGTGAATTGTTCCGCGATGAAAACGGGGATGTCATCATCTATCATCAAAGTCATTTCAAAGTGGCGGGGATCGAAAACGAACGCCGATATCTGTTGTCAATTGTATCGGTGTCGCATGGTTCCGGGTCAGATGCTTTGATTCCTGCGGTCAAACGCGGGGACCAGTATCTCAACCTTGTGGACGGAACCTTGATCGACTATGAGCCGGGAATGCAGTCTGCCACCTATGCCGTTGAGCACCTGTCTTTTATTCCCAAGTATGATTTTTCGTTATAGAGTTTATCGCCGCGCGCCCCGCAAATATTGCGGGGCGCGCGGCGTTTTCTTAGGGTCCGATAGAAAAATTCTGGAAATTTTCTCAAACCCCTTGACAGAATCGTGAATGTATGGTATTCTGTTATCAAGATTTAATCCTGATAAGGAGAGAGCCATGGCGGGAACGCAGCGCAAAACCAAACAGAAGCAGGCGATCTACGATGCGCTTGCCGCGCTCGATCATCCCACGGCGACGCAGGTCTACGAGCGGGTGCATGAAGAGCATCCCACGGTGTCGCGCGGGACGGTCTTTCGCGTGCTGGGCGGCTTTGCGGAGCGCGGATTGGTCAGAAAGCTGTCGCTTGCGGAGAGCGACGCGCGCTTTGACGTGACCACCGCGCCCCACGCGCACGGCGTCTGCCGCGTCTGCGGCAGGGTGTGCGATCTGCCCCTGCCCGCGCTCGCCCCGGTTGCCGCGGGCAGCATATGGGGCGGCTTTCATGTAGACGGCTGCGAAGTGCAGTTTACGGGAATTTGTCAGGATTGCAGC
Organism: Candidatus Gallimonas intestinigallinarum; assembly: GCA_019116405.1. The sequence goes on from DXBS01000049.1 coordinate 2,909, forward strand.
AAGGCGAATATGCGCCAAAGCGCGCAAATAAACTAAAAGAGGTGAAAACATGAAGGAACTCAAGGGAACCAAGACGATGGAGAATCTGCTCGCGGCATTTGCGGGCGAGAGCATGGCAACCAACAAGTACGCGTACTTTGCGTCCAAGGCAAAGAAGGACGGCTACAACCAGATCGCCGCGATCTTCGAGGAGACGTCGGGCAACGAGCGCGAGCACGCCAAGATGTGGTATAAGCTCATTGCGGGCGGCATCGGCACCACGGCTGAGAACCTGGCGCTTGCGGCGCGGGGCGAGAACGACGAGTGGACGGATATGTATCCCACCTTTGCCAAGGTTGCGCGCGAGGAGGGCTTCGAGGCGATCGCCGTCATGTTTGAAAAGGTCGCTTCCGTCGAGAAGGAGCACGAGGAGCGCTACAGAAAGTTGCTTGCCAACGTCGAAGAGGGCAGAGTGTTCGTGAAAGACGGCGAAGTGTACTGGCAGTGCCTCAACTGCGGCGCGATCGTCAAGGCGAGCGAAGCGCCCGAGGTCTGCCCCGTCTGCGCGCATCCCAAGGCGTATTTCCAGGTCAAGCCCGAGAACTATTAATTTTGCGGAAAACGCTTGCAATTTTTGTGCGAGTGTGCTATGATAGAAACAAGATAACGCTGTGAAGCGGACCAGTACGTCCCAAAGTCACCTTGCAGAGAGCCGCCGTTTGGTGCGAGGCGGCAGGCGGCAGGGGCGGAACTCCCCGCAGAGCGGTCTCCCTGAACGGTAAGTAGGGGAGAACGGAGTCCCATCGTTACGGGGGAAGGGCATGTTCGTGCCTGCAAAGTGGCGGAAAATTTCCGCAATAAGAGTGGTACCGCGCAAATCAATGCGTCTCTTACGTTCGCGTAAGGGGCGCATTTTTTTGAAGCCGCGCCATCGCCTGTGTCGGGCGAAACGTGCGGCAAAAATCGGATGTAATCGTGAGGTGGAGAAATGGACGTTAAAAAGTATCAGAAGCAGTTTATCCTGCCCCCCGAGCCCTGCATGGACTGGGCAATGAAGAACATGGTCGAAAAAGCGCCCGTCTGGTGCAGCGTCGACCTGCGCGACGGCAACCAGGCGCTCATCGAGCC
>DXBS01000050.1 GCA_019116405.1 Candidatus Gallimonas intestinigallinarum
TCGCTCGTCATGCGGGTGATCATCGTGGAGGTGCCCATCTCGTCGATCTGAGAAAACGAGAAGGACTGCAATTTGCGGAAGAGGCGGGAGCGAAGCTCTGCCGAACAGCCCACGGCGGCGCGCGCCGCAAAGAACTGCCCCGCAATGGAGAAGGCGCACCCGACGAGCCCCATGCCCACGAGCACAAGACACATGAGGGCGATGAACTGCTTATCCCCCTCCGCAATGCCCTTGTCGACGATGAGGGCGACGATGAGCGGGGTGACAAGTTCGAGGCTCGCCTCCAAAAGCTTGAAAAGGGGCGCCAAGATGCATTCCGCCTTGAAACGTTTTAAAAAGGAGAAAAGATGTTTCAAAACTCTGCTCCGAAAAAGTATTTTTACAAATTTTTTGCGGCAAAACGCCGCTTTTTCAAATTGTAACTTGTTGCACAAAAAAAGTCAAGCGCCTTTCAAGGCGCCTGACTGTCTGGTTGCAAATAAGTAAGGGCGACAAAGAATTCATCCGATGAATGCTTTTCAATTTTGCTTGGCGGAATGCTCGCGTTTCACCCTCTCCTGCGCCAAGCGGAAAATTTCTTCCGTCGCAAAGGAGAATTTAGAAAGCTGCGTGCGGTTTGATACGGGATGCAGCCAATAACTGTCGTCGTGCACCGAGATGTCGATGCAGTCGCCGAAGATATTCTTCTTGTATTTATCCTTGCGGAAGGGATAATCGTATTCGACGTGCACGCTTTCGAGCTCGTTGCCCGCCCAGAAGAGATCGACGGGCTTGCCGTAGGCGGTGCAGGTCAAATGCGTGCCTTCGACGGTCTGCACGAGCTTGCCCATGCCCTGGTCGTAGAAGCGCTTGGCGTTGGGCAGGGTATGCACGGTGACCTCGTCTTCGAAGTGGTATTTGCCGCTCTCCACTTCCTCGCGCACGTTCTGCCTCTCCCACGCCATCCAGTCGGGGATATGCGAAAACTCCGTCTCCCCCTCTTCGGCATGAAGTTCGCCCAGATCGCTCATCTCCCACACCTTCTTGCAGGCGTTGCACCAGAGCTTGGTGCCCTTCGAGTACATTTCGAATTCCTTCTTGCAGTGCGGGCACTGATAGAGGATGTGGTGCAGCCCTTCGGCGCGCTTTTCATATGTGTTGCGGATGCCCTCTTCCTTCTGCCAGGCGTACTCGTCGCGCTGCAGTTCCTTGTGGATACGCGCGTTGAGCTCGGCGGCAGAGAGCGTTTTGACTTCCTCCGCGTTCGCGACGCAGACGAGGTCGGCGCGCATGGGAAGATGCTGTTCCACCTTGTTCCACTGCGGCGCGGAGATGAAGGGGCCGTACATCCTGAGGACGACGACGGGGACCTTCATGAGCTTGCCCGATTTGCCCAGAGAATCGGGCAGAAAGGAAGTCGTGCCGTCGAAGGAGTAGCGCGCCTCGGGATAGACGCAGACGATATCCCCGAGGGTGTCGATGCAGTACTTCATGTTCTTGATGAGGTGCAGGTCTTTGACGAACTTGCGCTTGCAGATGCACCCCAGCTGCCGCATGAGCCAGTCGCCCACGTCGCGGATGGCGTCGATAGCGACGACGTTGTTGGCGCCGTAGGGCGCCACCGCCTTATACATGAGGGGGAAATCGAGCATGCTCGCGTGCGTCGCAAGCAGAAGATAGGGCGGCTCGATGCCCTCCATATTGATCTTGTTGATGGTGACGGGCCGCCCCTTGAGGCGGGGGTCGATGGCAAACTTGTTGGCGATCCACATCCACAGTTTGCTCGGCTTTTTGGGTTTGCGCGCAAAATCGTAGCGCTTGGGTTCCTTGTTTTGTTTCATTTGTTTTTCCCCCTCTATTCTCTCGTGCGGGATACATTCCCGTTTATAGTATAACAGAGGGGAGGCATTTTGTCAAGGCATGCAAACAAAACGCCTTCAAAATGCTTCAAACAGCAGCTTGATGCCGATGAGGACGAGCACGAGCCCGCCTATCTTTTGCGCCCCGCCCGAGAGTTTATCGCCCGCAAGTTTGCCCACCTGCACGGCGGCAAGCGACAAAAGGAAGGTCGTTGCGGCGATAATGAGGGCGCAAAACGGCACGCCGAGCGGAAGAGCGCCCGCCGCCTCCTGCGCCATGAACGAGACGCCGACGGCGAGCGCGTCGACGGAAGTCGCAACGGCCTGCGCGGTGAGCGCGGGAAGGCGCAGCCCCTCCCGCCTCACAAGGAAGCGCTCCTCCTCTTCCGAAGCCGCGTCGATGAGCATCTTCCCGCCCAAAAAAAGGAGCAGCATGAAGGAAAGATAGGGTGCGATGCGCCCGACGAGAGAGGAAAAGACGGAACTCCCATAATACCCCAAAAGGGGCATCCCGCCCTGAAAGACGCCGAAAAAGAGGGCGATGAGAAAGGTCTTTTGGCGGCTCATGCGGGGCTCCGCCATGCCGTTTGCCATGCCGACCGCCGCCGCGTCCATCGAAAGCGCCGCGCCCAATATGACGATATCGAAAATGCTCATGAATGTTTCTCCCGTAAAAAGAAAGACCCGTGCACGGCGCGCCGAAAAAGCGTTCCGTGCACAGGTCTCGATGTTTTAGGTATCACCCGCGGCGCATCGCCGCAATATGTGGATGAGCAC
>DXBS01000051.1 GCA_019116405.1 Candidatus Gallimonas intestinigallinarum
ATCGACCGTCACGGTCTGCTGATTGGATTTTGTCCCGTCCACAGAGAATCCGCCCCATTCCGCCGCGTTGACGTAGGCATCTTCCCCCGTACGGAAAGGATAACCGATCGCGGGTGCCTCGGGGGCGGGCGTCTGCGAATCGGAGGGCATTGTCATGCAGTCGGGGTTCGCAGAATCGACATAGTACATGGTCTTTTCGCGCTCGCCTTCGGAACAATCCACAAGTTTGACAAAGTTCGTTGCCGCTGCATCGGGCTCCCCGTCGTAATAACCGACGTCACCGATCGTCAGCACATAGTCAAAGTTATATACCGCGTTCGCCGTAAAGTAGAATGCGGTCACTTCAGAAAGATCGCTCTGTGAATTATTCCACTGCCAGCTCATCGACGAAACGGGCATAAGAAGCGTTCCGCATGCGCCTGCACCGAGATTGATCGCGCTGTAAAGGCTTCTCATCTCTTTCATCGAACCGTTTTCGGAAAGGAAGTAGAACTTGTTTCCGTCCGTACTGTTGTTGAAGCGATCGCTGTTTTCAATGAGCCCGACCGTGAGTCCGGGATCCCCCTTGTCTACGCGGATCTGAATCGCGAGATATTTTGCATCCCGCACATCCTTTGCTCCGCCGTCAAACTTGACCTCCACATATTCCCATCTGTCCGCCGACGCCTTTTCCGTCGCCATTGTGAACGTGGGTGCGTATTGGAAGGCATTCTCCCCCGTCGCAAACGGATACGTCACCTGCGTTGTAGTATCCAGCGCACTGACCTCCATTTCCATTGCGGGAAATGCCGTACATACCCCGCTTATGGCAATGCTCGCCCCGAGCACGACCGCAAGCGCTTTGGTGCTTGTCCTTGTCATTCTTTTACCTCCGTTATCATATTCCCGGGCTTTGCCCGTTTCATCCCTTACATCCGAGACGTTCCTCGAGCCATGCATAGAACGCATCGCGGTCGACGTCTTCTGCGACATTGACGGGAGAATATCCCGCCTGCGGGGTGCTCCGACACAGCATTGCGCCCCTTGTTTCTTTCAGATCAGCCCGCACAAAGGGCTTTTCAAACCGACATACCTGCGTGAATGCGCTTGCCACTGCGAGCGGGTCATGCATGACGCTCTTGGGGAAGCGGAAATGCTCCGACCAGCGTCCGTACCAGAGCGAAAGCAGTTTGTTCGTCGCACGCGGCGAAGCGGCAACGCGCGATAAAAGCGTCTCGTCCAGCGAACAGCGCATGGTCACATCCAGCCCGACCGCATAGACGGGAATACCGCTCGAATACACCGTGTCCGCCGCCTCGGGATCACACAGGATATTCCACTCGGGGCGCACCGAGGCAAAGCTCCCGCCCATCGTTCGGATCTCGCCGATCTTTTTCATGGAAGCGGGATACCTGCGGATCGCCTGCGCAAGATTGGTGAGCGGTCCCACCGCAAACACGGTAAGTTCCGCGCCGAAGCGCTCGGCACTCTCTGCAAGGAACTCCGCCGCCCCCGTCCTGACGGGATACGCGGCATATTCCTCACTCCATTGGCACACCCTCTTTTTTTCAAGTTCCCTGTCGTCCTCCCAGGCAAAGGGGCGGATGGGCTCTTTGATGGGAATGTTCTCTCCTGCGTACACGGGGACGTCCGACGCACCCGCCGCATAGAGCATCGCCGCCGCAAGCTGTGCGCGCTGAACGGTGTTGCGGTACACTGTCGTCACGCCCGCAAGCTGCGCCGCGGGCTCGGCTAAAAGCGCCGCAAGCGCAAATGCATCGTCGATATCGTCTCCGATATCGGTATCAAAAATCACCTTTTTCATATGGTCCCTTTCTATCGTGTGAATGTTTGAAGTCTCAATAGGTGCGGTACAGCGACAGATCGCCGTTGGGCTGCGTTCTGTCAAGCGGATTGACGTACCCTTCCTGCCATGCCGGCCAAGCTACCGTGATGCCGAGTTTTTGCTTGGTCGCCTGATATGCCTCCGAGTTCATCTCGACGACCAATGCAAGATTGCGTTTCTCGAGCAGCTCGACCGTCTGCTGATAGATGCTCTCCGCTTCCGATCTCGAAGTCGCCTGCAGGATTTTTGTGGTCTGCTGTCCGATGAGCGCATTGATACGCGTCAGCGCATTGTTGTAATCCTGATAGTTCTCGTTCGTTGCATCCACGACAAAATGCGTCGCGTTGTAGTCGTAGGCATAGATGGAGAGCGGGCGCTTCAGATTGACGCGGAAAAGCTCGGATTCCGTCTTGCCGTTATTGGTCTTGGGCTGTACGTTGTCGTAATACTGGTAATTGAGCAGCATGTCCACCGTCATCAGTCCGAAGGATGCCGTCGACTGCCCCTTGTCGCCCTTGATAGCAAGATATTCGTCCGTATAGGCGATCTGCGTCTTTTCTTCGTCCGCCCAGTTCCACGTCTCACCCTCGACGCCGAAGCAGACCAGTCGCTGGCCTTCCTCGCTCGTCAGGTAGTCAAACAGCTTGATGACGAGATCGGGACGCTCACAGTCCGTCGTGATCATGCTCATGAGGTATCCGTAGCCGCGGATATCCGCAAGCACGGGCGCATCCCCGTCCGAATTGGTGATGTACATGCTCACATATTCGTAGCCGTCATCCTTCGCCGTTGCAAAATGCATCTGATAGTCCTGCGGCGTTGCAAGCGTCGCAAACGCCTTGCCGCCCGCAATGACGCTGCCGACGCCGTCGTATGTCTGCGTAAAGTTGTCGCGCGAGATAAGCGTATTTCCGTTTGCGCGCGTCGTGCAAAGATCGTTGAGCCAGTAGAGCATCTCGGCATATTCTTCCTGCGTGAAGCGGTACTCGTACTCTCCCTCTTCCGTCTCGAACGGAATCGCAAAAAACTGCGCAAGCCACTCCAGCGACGCATTGCCCTGGTCGGTGAACTGCGAGAGCTGCAGCGCAGTCGTGATGTTTCCCTTGCCCGTACCGTAGTAGTTCTCCATCGCCCAGGTCGCCGCCTCTTTGAAACCCTCGGGCGTGGTGATGTAACCCTGCCACTCCACTTGCTTAGTTGTCCCGTCCAGAGCGGTGTAGGAGATCATACCCTGTCCGTCTGCCATGGTCTGGGCATGTGTCTGCCAGGCGTCGAAGAGGTCTTTGCGCACCATCATCCCGCCGTTGGGCTGGAGCTGTTCACCCTCGGGAATGTCGTCATAGCTGTAATAATGGTTGGGAATGCCGTACGTCTTGCCGTTGCCGTATGCCCACCAGTCCATGACGTCCTCGGGCAGATAATTATACAGCGTAGGCGCCCACTTGTCGGCAAGCGTGTTAATGTCATAGACATACCCCTGCTGTGCAAGCGAGGCAAGCGTCTGCGTCTTGGATGTCATGACGGACATGACGTCGGGAAGGTCTTCGCCCGCGATGATGGTGGCAAGTTTCTGACCGTCGTCCTGCACGGGCGTCGTAAACCGAATGGTGATGCCCGTGTCCTCCTTGATCTTGCGCAGAACATCGTTATCGGCGGGAATGGGCCAGCTCGAAACATCGACATACCACTCGATCGTCATGTCATTATCTTCGGGAATATATTCCCAGCTGTTCTTGTCCGACGGCGTCTGTTCAAAGTCGGGATAGGTGAGCTGCGCCATGCCGTCGTCGCCGATGGGCGGAAGATTGTTCCCGCCGCACGCCGCCATAGGCAGAACAAACATCCCCGCGCAAGCCGCCGTGAGCACGCACGCAAAAAGTCTCTTTGTCCTCATAATAATTCCTCCTGGTGTCCGTATGACTTGTTTGTCCTTTGTTTATCCTTTGAGCGATCCGACCATGATCCCCGACGCAAAATTCTTCCGGATGAGCGGGAAGAAACAGAACACGGGAATGATGGAAAGGATGATCGCCGCAAGCGACAGGGTCTGAGAAGAGAGCCGCTCCATCATTTCGGGCGGCATGCCCTCCGTCATCGAGGACGTCTGAATCGCCTTGAGCAGGAAATACTGGAGCGATTGCAATTCCTCGCTGTTGGTATAGATCATCGTGTCGAAGTAGCTGTTCCAGTGCCCCACCGCGACCCAGAGCACAATGGTCGCAAGAACGGGCTTGGAGAGCGGCATATAGATCTGCCACCAGATGCGGAACTCGCCCGCTCCGTCGATGAGTGCGGCGTCGTGAATATCGGAGCTTATAGACTTGAACCCGCTCTGCAGCACGATCATGTTGTACACGGAGTACAGTCCGGGGATGATGTAGACCCAGAACGTATCATACAGTCCGATCGTCTTGATGACGAGGAAATACGGAACAAGTCCGCCCGAGAAGAACATCGTGAAGATGTTGATCCAATAGAACACGCGGCGGAACTTGAGATCGGGACGGCTCATCGCATAGGCGACAATGGAAGTAAAGACGAGTGCACTTGCCGTTCCGAGCACCGTGCGCGCAATCGTGATGCCGTAGCTCGTCCAGAAGTCTTCGTCCTGCAACACGATCTGATAATTTTCAAAGGTGAAGACGCGGGGCAGGAGCCAGACCCCGCCGACCGAATAATCGGCGCCCTGATTGAAACTGCCCGCCAAAACGTAGATAATGGGATAGATACACAGGACGCAAAAGAGTCCGATGATGACGGCAAGCACCACGTCAAAGGTGCGCACGCGGGTATTGAGCTTGCTCTTGGAAAAACGCTGAAGCCAAAGTTTGCGTCTTGCGCGGTAGACATAAACATAAAATCCGACCGCCGCCGCGGCAACGGGGAGCAATCCGCAGAAGACATAGAACAGCACGTCCAGCGTTTGATAGGCGTGTTCCGTGCCGCCGTCGATCTGCACGTTGGAAAGATAGGCGAACACGAGAACGCCGAGAAGAACGGCGCCGACCGAAATAAAGATCGCGCGTTTGAAGCGGTAATAGGTATCGCTGTAAAGATCTGTGAGACGTTGCATCATATCAGTAGATCCCCTTTCCGCTTACTTTTTTGCAGACCCAGTTGCCCGAAACGAGCAAGAAGAGCGAAATGATCGATTTGAGCAGTCCGATCGCCGTCGCGTAGCTGTAACGGAAATCGGGAATGCCGTATTTATAGATGTATGTATCGAGCACTTCGCTGCGCTCGATGTTGCTGGTGTTCTGGAACACGAGCAGATGTTCGATTCCGTTGTTGAGAAGTCCGCTCACCGAGAGAATAAAGAAAAGCGTGATCGTAGGCGCAATCGAGGGAATTGTAATATAAACGATCTTATGGAAGCGGTTTGCGCCGTCCATCTTTGCCGCCTCATACAGTTCCTGCGGGATGGCTGCGATCGCCGCGACATAGATGACCGAGCCCCAGCCCATGCCCTTCAAGAGCGACGTTCCGATGATGATCCACCAGAAATAATCGGGATCGCCAAGGATATCCACCTTGTGATCGGTCAGTCCCCACTGCTGAAGCAGAGCAGGAAGCCCTGTATCCAATGCAAACAGACTGAGGAAGATCCCCCCGTAAACCGCCCATGAGATGAAGTGCGGAAAAAACGTGACCGTTTGCACAAATTTCTTGAAATGATCGCTGATGAGTTCCGCAGTAAACACCGCAAACAAAATGGGCAGCGGAAAGTTGATGAGCAGCTGCAGAATATTCAGTCCCAGTGTATTGAGGATGATATTCCAGAAATCGGGATCGTCAAAAAACGCCGTGAAATTGTCAAATCCGCACCACTTTGCGACCGAGATCGCCTGCGAGATGTTCAGCCAGCCGTCCCCGTCCTTGAATGCAAGGACAAGCCCGTAGAGCGGCGCATAGGCAAATACCGCCAGAAAGACAACGCTCAGGGACGCCATTCCGATCAGAACCCAGTCGTTCCCTGTCCACGGCTTACGCTTTTTGGACTGTGTTTTCTGTTCCCCTTCGCCGAGCGTCCCCTCCCCGGCCTCCGCGCATGATATGATCTCCTCGGTCATCCCGCTTTCTCCTTTGTTCTGTTATTTTTTTTAGGGAATTCGGCAGGAATTCCCTAACGCGAGGGGCGCCCCTCGCAAATTTTTTTCGATACAGGATTTTATCGCCTTGCTTTTCGTACGGCGCAGCACTGTTTTGCTGTCTTTCCCGTTCAAAACGGTGCAATTTCAGAGTCTTTTTCCGTTCGGCACAATGCGATCTTATCGCTGATTTTTCTTATTTTTCGATCGTCTTTACGCTCTCCCTGCACACAAGCTGCGCAGGGAAACATGCGGGCGGCGGCGCCTCTTCCTCGTTGATGAGCGCGAGAATGACGCGGCACACCTCCTTGGCGATCATCTCCACGGGCTGGCGCATCGTCGTAAGCGGCACTTCCAGCACGGAAGAATAGATATTGTCGTCAAAGCCCATCACGGAGAGATCGTCGGGAATACGCTTTCCCGCACGCTTCGCACTCTCATACACGCCGTATGCCTGCATATCGCTGAACGCGAAAATGGCGGTCACGTCCTTTTTGATAAGCTCGGCTCCGCCGCTTACGCCCGTCGTGAAGTCGTACTTCCCTTCATAGACAAGTTCATCGGGAAGGCTCAGCCCGCACTCTTCCAGTGCGCGGCGCACGCCCTTGAGACGGTTTCGGCTGCTGTTGAGCGTCAGAGGTCCTGCCACCACGCCAATGCGCTTATGTCCCTTTTCCAGAAGATACTTCGCCGCAATATAACTGCTCTGTGCGTTATCCACTGCAACCCGCGGATCCCCCGCATAGTAACGGTCGAAAAACACATACGGGATCCGCAGCCCCTCCAGAAGATGCTTCATCTTACCCGCATTCTCTTCCGTGAGCGCCTCTGCGCTCGGCGTCAGAATAAGCCCGTCCACATTGCGCCCCGCAAGCAGGCGGATATAACGGTAATCGTTCTGCGCGCGCTCCTCGCTGTTGCAAAGAATGATGTCATATCCGTATTTTGCGATTTCCACCTGAAGATGGCGCACCTCCTCCGAGAAAAATGCGTTGGAAATATCGGGAACCACCACGCCGATGATATTCGTTCTGCGCGTGACCAGCGCACGGGCAAGGATATCCGTACTGTAATCGAGCTCCGCCGCCGCCCTGCGCACGCGCTCGCGTGTGCTCTCGGGGAGAGAAACGTCCTTTCCGTTGAGCACCATGGAGACCGTTGTCGGAGAAACCCCCGCACGCATCGCCACATCCTTGATGGTCACTTTTTTCCTGATTGCCTTCATACCTTGATCCCTTTTTCTTTTGCGTATGCCTGCGTCTCACTCCGCACGGGAATGGCACACTGTGCTCCCCGCCTTGTTACCGTGATCGCCGAAGACGTACTCGCAAACCGCATCGCCGTTTCAATGTCCGCACCCTCCGACAGCCGCGTCACGAACGCCCCGACATAGGTATCGCCCGCCGCCGTCGTATCCAGCGCCTTGGCAGGAACTGCGTTCGTTCGGTAAAACGTTCCGCCGCTCACACAGGCGGAACCCTCCGACCCGAGCGTGACAAGAACATTCCTGACGCCCATCCCCGAGAGCTTTTCCGCACACGCACGGATACTTACCTCATCGGAGGGGAAAATTCCCGTATAGAACTGCGCCTCCGTCTGATTGGGCGTAAACCAGTCACAGCAGGCAAGCGCCGCCTTACCGAGCTTCGCCGCGGGCGCAGGATTGAGCACGGTGATCATGCCGCGCTCTTTTGCCCGCTTCAACGCATACCCAACCGTGGAGAGCGGAATCTCAAGCTGCAGCAAAAGATAGTCCCCCGCCTGCGCCGTCGCCAGCGCCCGATCGACAAGCGCCTCGTCCGCGCGGGCGTTCGACCCCGTATCCAGAATGATACGGTTGTCTCCGTCCGCTACCACAATGACCGCAATCCCGCTCGAGACATTCTCTTCCGCTCGTACATAGTCTGCATGCACCCCGTACTGCGTGAGCGCATCGGAGAGTTCCTTCCCGAATTCCCGTCCCACGCATCCGACCATATACGCTTCCCCGCCAGCTTTGGCGACTGCGACCGCCTGATTTGCGCCCTTTCCGCCCGGATTGGTCATAAACCCTTCACCCGAGAGCGTCTCGCCCGCCTCGGGAACGCGGGGTGCGCGGATAACCAGGTCCATATTCAGACTTCCGATGATGTAAATGCGCATAATTTTTCTCTCCAAATTCAATTAAATCGATTTATTAAAACGTTTTAGTTCGGCTTGATGATATCATATCCGAAAAAGCTTGTCAATACATTTCAAAGAAATTTTTTTACGGAAAAGAAAAATTTCACAATCCGTCATAAGCTCCGACATATGTCTGTCCGAGCGAAACGCCGCGCAGGATTTCTTTGCTTTTTCCGAAAAACTCTGATATAATGACAGTATGGCACACTATGAAGAACTTTCCGAGGCGCTCTCGGAGCGCATGAAAGAAGATCTGAAAAGCAATCGCACAAATCCTTACGCCTTTGACGAAAGCAATGCCCTTCGCAGAGACGCAAATCCGCACGATGCGGCGACCGTATGGCGCCCCGCATTCATCCGCGATGCGGACAAGATCTTAAACTGCCCCTATTACAGCCGCTGTGCGGACAAGACGCAGGTATTTTCGCTCTATAAAAATGACGATATCACGCGGCGCAGTCTGCACATTCAGCTCGTCGCCCGCACTGCCCGCACCATCGGGCGCGCACTGGGACTCAATTGCGAGCTCATTGAGGCGATCGCGCTCGGGCACGACATCGGGCACACGCCGTTCGGACACACGGGCGAACGCTTTCTTGACGAGCTCTATTTTTCGCATACGGGTCTGCACTTTGCTCACAATCTGCACTCGGTGCGCGTGCTGGATGAGATCTTTCCGCTCAATCTCACCCTGCAGACGCTGGACGGCATTGCCGACCACAACGGAGAACTTGAGCTGGACGAATACAAACCCGCGCCCCTTGCAGGGTTTGAGAAATTCAATGAGCGCATGCAGGCGTGCCAAAGCGATTTGTCCGAAATCAAAAAACTCGTTCCGTCCACATTGGAGGGCTGCGTAGTGCGCATTTCCGATATCATTGCGTACCTCGGCAAAGACCGCCACGATGCGGAAAAGAGCAAGGCGCTTGGAAAAGTGCAGTTTGCCGATCTGGGGATCGGGACAATCAATGCGGAGATCGTCAACAATCTGATGGTGAACCTCATCGAAAACAGTTATTTTAAGCCTTTTCTGAAACTGGACGACGCACACTTTGCGGCGCTTCGTGCGGCAAAGCGGGACAACTATGACCGCATCTATTTCCATGAAAACGTGACGACCGCCGATGGAACCATCCGCGCCATGATGGACAAACTCTACGAACGGCTTCTCAAAGACCTTACGCAGGGCAACCAATCTTCCCCCATCTTCCGCCAGCACATCGACTACCTGGACAAGCCCTACTACAACAAACACCGCCGCATACCCTATCCCGAAACGGAGAAAAACCGCATCGTGACGGACTACATCGCAAGCATGACGTATGATTACTTTGTCGATCTGTATGCCTGTCTCTTCCCCGACAGTACCTTAAAACTTGACTACGTCGGATACTTTGACGGAGGAAAACGCGCATGAACAACATTGTCGAAGTCGTTGCCGCACTCATCGGACAAGACGGAAAACTGCTCATCTGCCGCCGCCCGCGCAACAAGGCGCGCGCGCTTTTATGGGAGTTCGCAGGCGGAAAGGTGGAAGCAGGCGAGACCGGGCAGGCGGCGCTCATAAGAGAATGCCGCGAAGAGCTGGGTATCACTCTTGACGTCGGCGAAATCTACACCGAAACGACGCACACATACCCCGACATCACCATTCATCTAACCCTATTCCATGCGCGCATTGCCGAAGGAACGCCGCAAGCCCTTGAGCATGAAGAACTGCGCTGGGTCCTCCCCCAAGAGCTTCCCGCCTTCGACTTCTGCCCCGCAGATCATGAAATTATCACACGTCTTGTTAAGGAGAGCCATGAAAGCATACACCTATCTTGAAAAGGGACGCTTCGCCATGACCGAAAAGTCCCGACCCGTCATTCTCTCCCCGCGCGACGCCGTCGTGAAAGTGACGCTTGCGAGTATCTGCACAAGCGATCTGCATATCAAAAACGGAGCCGTTCCGCGCGCTGTGCCCGGCATTGCCGTCGGGCATGAGTTCGTCGGCATCGTGGAGGAAACAGGTTCCGCCGTGACCAACATCATACGCGGCGACCGAGTGGCGGTCAATGTGGAAACTTACTGCGGTGAGTGCTTCTTCTGCCGCAACGGTTGGGTGAATAACTGCACGGACAGGAGCGGCGGATGGGCGCTCGGCTGCCGCATCGACGGCGGACAGGCGCAGTTTGCGCGCATCCCCTTTGCGGACACCAACCTCATCCCCATCCCTGCACACGTCTCCGACGAACAGGCGCTCTTTACGGGGGATCTGCTCTCTACGGGCTACTGGTCTGCGAAAATTGCAGACATCAGAGAGGGAGACACCGTACTCATCCTCGGTGCAGGTCCCACGGGGTATTGTGCCGCGCTGTGTGCCCTTCTATACAAGCCGGCACGGCTCATCGTCTGTGAAAAAATTCCCTCGCGCCGCGCATTCATTGAGGCGCATTTCCCCTCCGCGAAGGTCGTCTCACCCGAGGAGCTCCTCCCCCTCCTGCAAAAGACAGAACACGGCGGCGCGGATGCCGTCATCGAAGCGGCAGGTTCCGAAGAGAGCTTCCGCCTCGCGTGGCAGGG
>DXBS01000005.1 GCA_019116405.1 Candidatus Gallimonas intestinigallinarum
GGGACGGCATCCTCGTCGTCACGCCCAGCGACGCCTATATCCGCGACAATGCGGCGTTTGCTCATACGCTGGAGCAGGCGATCCAAGCAGCGCAGACGGGCAAGCTCGTCACCATCGGCATCACGCCCGCTTTCCCCGCAACGGGGTACGGCTATATCCGCTTCACCGAATCGGACGGCGCCGCAAAGCCTGTGGAGCAGTTCGTCGAAAAGCCCCCGCGCGAGAGGGCGGAGGAATACCTCGCCTCGGGCGGGTATGTCTGGAACAGCGGCATGTTCGTCTGGCGCGCCTCCGTCATTTTGCAGAAGATCGAATCGCTCCTGCCCGAACTATACGCGGGACTTGAAAAGATCGCCGCGGCGTTCGGAACACCCGACGAAGTGCGCGTGTCAGAGGAAGTCTATCCGACGCTGCCTTCGATCTCCGTCGATTACGGTATCTTAGAGCACTCGCGCGACATCCTTGCCGTCCCCGGTGAGTTCGGCTGGAGCGACGTCGGCAGCTGGGATATGCTGGGCACGCTGCATCCTGCCGATGAGAACGGAAATGTCGCCGTGGGGGATACCCTCGGCGTGGATCTTGCAAATACCGTCCTGTATTCGAGCGGCAGACTGGTCGCCGCCGTGGGGGTGGAGGACCTCGTGGTCGTGGAGACGCCCGACGCGGTGCTCGTCTGCAGGAAATCTTGTGCGCAGGACGTCAAGAAAATTGTGGAGAAACTTCAGGCAGAGGGGCGGGAGGAACTCTTGTGACCGATTATTGCACGCTGTGGAAGTCATGGCGGGAGGATCTTGTGTTCGACGAAGGAACGCGCGCCGCAGCGGCAGCGCTCTCCGATGAGGAGGCGCGCGAGGCGTTTGCGGGAGAGCTCACCTTCGGGACGGGCGGACTGCGCGGCGTCATCGGCGTCGGCACCAACCGCATGAACGTCTATACGGTGGGCAGGGCGACGCAAGGACTTGCCGATTTTATCCGCTCTCGGACGGATGCGGGCAGCGTCGTCATCGCCTATGACAGCCGCCATATGTCCGCAGAGTTTGCGCTCGATTCGGCGTGCATCCTCGCGGCAAACGGCATTCACGCCTACCTCTTTGACGGGCTTCGCCCCACGCCGGAACTGTCCTTTGCGGTGCGGCATCTGGGGGCGACGGCGGGCATCGTCATCACGGCGAGCCACAACCCGCCCAAATACAACGGCTACAAAGTGTACTGGAGTGACGGCGGGCAGATCGTCCCGCCCTACGACAGGCTGATCATAGAGCAGATCGGGCGCGTGCAGAGCTATGCGCAGATCAGGCGCATGCCCCGCGCGCAGGCAGAGGAAAGAGGACTTCTCAGAGTCATCGGCGAGGAAGTGGATGCAAGCTATCTTGCGGCGGTCAAGGCGAACGTCATCCATGCGGATGTCTGCCGCGAGATGGGAAAGAAGCTGAAGATCGTCTACACTCCCCTGCACGGGACGGGGAACCTCCCCGTGCGCCGCGTACTTGCGGAGCTGGGGTTTGAACAGGTTTGGGTGGTCCCCGAACAGGAACTGCCCGACGGGGACTTTTCCACCGTGCAAAGCCCCAATCCCGAGGACAAGCGGGCATTTGCGCTCGCCCTGGCGCTCGCCAAGGAGAAGGATGCGGACCTTGTGCTCGCCACCGATCCCGATGCCGACCGCCTCGGCGTGTACGCAAAGGACGGGGCGACGGGCGAATATATGCCTTTTACGGGCAACATGAGCGGGCTGCTCATCGCCGAATACCTGCTCTCGCAGCGCGAGGCGCTTGGGCTTCTCCCCGCGGACCGTGCAAACGGCGCGCTGGTCACGACCATCGTGTCCTCGAACATGGCGCACGCCGTTGCCAATGCCTACGGGCTGAGCGTCATCGAGACGCTCACGGGCTTTAAGTATATCGGCGAACAGATCAGTCGCTTTGAAGAGGCGCTCGCCGCAAACGGCGGCGTACCCGACAAAACCAAGGGCGCATACGTCTATGCGTTCGGCTTTGAGGAGAGCTACGGATGCCTTGTCGGCACGCATGCGCGGGACAAGGACGCCGTCATGGCGGTCACGAGTCTGTGCGAGGCGGCGGCATTCTACGCGAAGCAAGGCAAGACGCTGTGGGACGTCATGCAGGAGATGTACGCAAAGTACGGCTGCTATTGCGAGGGGCTTGAGAGCCTGACGCTGGAGGGCGCGCAGGGCAGGGAGAAGATCGATCGCATGATGCACGATCTGCGCGCTCAACCGCCCGCCGAGGTCGGAAGCAAGCCCGTCCTTGCGGTGCGCGATTATCTGACGGGCGAACGCCGCGAGATGTCGGGCGCAGTCTCGCCGACGGGACTGCCGAAGAGCAACGTACTCTACTTTGAATTCGCAAATGACGGCTGGTGCTGCGTGCGGCCCTCGGGTACCGAACCCAAGATCAAGTTTTATTTCAGCGTAAGGACGTCGCACTGCGCGGACGCCGCCCGTGCGCTTGAAGGCATGAAAGAGGCGTTCTTTGCCCTCTTAGAAATATAGACGTTTAGAAATCGTCAGGTTGAGAATCGAGGATATCAGGGAACTATGGCGCAAAATGAAATGATACAACTTCAGCCCGTATTTAAGGACTATATCTGGGGCGGAACGAAGATCAGGGATTTCTTCCGCAAGAATACCGGAAATCTTGACCGCATCGCCGAGAGCTGGGAGTTCTCTTCGCACGTCGAGGGACAGAGCAGGATCGCGTCGGGGGAATATGCGGGCAAGACGCTCAGCGAGTTCTTTGCCGCAGTCGGCTGGAGCAAGGTCGGCGGTTTCGGGCGGGAGAACAGAAACCTTCCCTGCATGGTCAAGTTTATCGACGCATGCGAAAATCTCTCCATCCAGGTGCACCCTACGGACAACTATGCCATTCGTCACGAGCGCGACAACGGCAAGAATGAGATGTGGTACATCATGAGCGCGGAGGAGGGTGCTTTCATCTATGTCGGCTTCAACAAGAACACGAGCCGCAAAGAGGTGCTGCGCCGCATTCAGGATCATTCCATTGAGGAGATCCTCAATAAGGTGCCCGTGCGCAAGGGAGACTCCTTTTTTATTCCGGCGGGAACGGTACACGCCATCGGCGCGGGGTGCTTTATCTGCGAGATCCAGCAGACGTCCAACGTGACCTATCGCCTGTACGACTACGACAGGCGGGATCGGGACGGGCGGCTCCGTCCGCTCCAGATCAAAAAGGCGCTGGAGGTGCTTGACTATCATCACCTGCAAGTACTGCAGGATGAGCAGAGCGGGCTGTACCATATCGGGTCGGCGTCCAGCAAGATGCTCGCCCGCACCAACTGGTTCACCGTCACCAAGTACGATGTGGACGGCGATCTGCAGATCTCCGTCATGCGCTCACCCTATTCTTTGTACAAGGCGTTCGTCGTCGTGGACGGAGAGGGAGATGTTGTCATGCCGAACGGGCCGCAGCATATCAAAGCGGGCTATACCTGGCTGTTAAAGCAGCAGGCGCCGCTGCGCATCTCGGGGCATTGCTCGGTGCTCATTATCAATCTGTAACAAGGAGTGCGGGAATGAAAATCGCCGTCGATTGCAGGTATCTCGGAAAGTCGGGGATCGGGCGCGTCAACCAAGGGATTCTCGATCATTTCGACGTACAAGCGCATGAATATTGGCTCATCGGCAGGGCGGCGGACCTTGCCGCATATCCCTTTGCGCACATTGTGGAGGACGAAAGCGATCCCTTCTCCGCCAAGGGGCTTTTCACCTTTCCCGCGCACCTCAACAAGGTGTGCGACTGCGTCATCATTCCCAACTTCATCATTCCCTTTGGCATTCGCATTCCCGTCTATACGGTCATGCACGATCTCATCTTTCTTGATCTGCCCGAGGTCACGACGCGCGGGAAGACAGACTTCCTGATCAAAAAGACGCTTTTGAAGCGCTGCATGAAGAAGAGTGTGCGCATCGCCTGCGTCTCCGACTTTACGCGCTCGCGCTGCGCGCATTATTTCCCGAAATATGCGCATAAATGCTATGTCGATCATATCGGGCTTTCGGATGACGTATTGTCCTTTCATGCCAAGAACGCCAACAAGAAGGATACCCTTGTCTATGTGGGCAACGTCAAGCCGCACAAGGGGCTGAAAACGCTCGTCGAGGCGTATAAAATGCTCCCCGCAGGCAAATATGAGCTGAAGATCATCGGCGATAAAGATGGTTTTCTCACGGGGATGGATCCCGCCGATTTGGAAACGGAGGGCGTCGTCTTTACCGGTCGGCTGGGGGACGAAGCGCTGCTTTCAGAGATCGCGCAGGCTAAATTTCTCATTCAGCCTTCCCTGTATGAAGGGTTCGGGTTGCCGCCAATTGAGGCGCTCTGGCTGGGAACAAAGCCCATTCTTTCCGATATTCCTGTATTTCATGAGATTTATGACGGGTTTGATGTCGTCTTCTTTCAAGGGGAAGATGCGCAATCGCTGCGGGATGTGATCCTTTCCGCCGATCCTGTGGTCAGAACTGACCGCGAGCAGCTGCGTGCGACCTATAATTACGCATTGTTTACGCAGAAGCTGCTTGGCGAAGTTGCACGGCAAGCCTGAACAGTTGCGGCACGGCCATTCCGCAAAGGAGAAGTATGATACCCAAGATCATTCACGCCTGTTGGCTGGGAAGCGCGCAGATGCCGCAGGACCAGAGAGACTATGTTGAAGATTGGCGAAAACTGCATCCCGATTGGCAGATCATCGTCTGGACGGATGAGATGTTTGCAAAGTATCTCGATGACAGTGCGTTCGTCAAAGCCTGCCTTGCGCGCAAAAAGTACGGCTTTTTAAGCGATTACTTCCGGTTTACAGTGCTGCATGAGTTTGGCGGCGTCTATATCGATACCGATGTGGAACTTTTCAAGCCGCTCGATGAATTTTTGAATTGTAAAATGTTCATGGGATTTATTTTCGATTCCTCGATCGGCACGGCGCTGATCGGGTCGGAGAAGGGGAGTCCGCTCATGTCCGAATGGCGCGCCCTGCTGGAGTCCGACTTTGAAAAAAAGGGAGATTTTACCGTCAGCAACGACTGGATCACGAAGTATTTTCTCGATCATTATCCCGACTTCCGCCTGAACGGGAAGCGGCAGTCGCTTGCCTGCGGCATCGAACTCTATCCGAAGGACTGGTTTGAGCGCTATCAGGTGAACAAAAAGAGCGGCGGCGGGTATGCGGAGCATCATTGCGCCGGTTCTTGGAAGGATGAAAATGCGCCGGCCTGGAAGAAGGTCGTGCGCGCGCTCCTGCCGCGCGGGCTTGTTTCGGCCGTCGGTCATAAGCTTTTTTTGAAAAAGACGCCCTATTATTCCGTTTATCTGCGGCACAGAAGAGAGAAGTGAGATGAAGGTCTACGTTGCAACACACATGAAGACGGAAGCGCCTCTTCCGCCCAATTACCAATATATCCAGGTCAACGCGGCAAACAACGAGGTTTTTTTTCCGCTGCACGACGCGCTGGGGGAGGACAATATCTCCGCCAAAAATCCCAATTACTGCGAGCTGACTGCGGCGTACTGGGTCTGGAAAAACGATCATGAGAATGAGGTCGTGGGGCTTGCGCATTACCGCAGGTTCCTCACGGTCAATAAATTCTCTTCTTCGCCGCGCGCCTATCTCAATTCGCCGCGTGCGGAGAACTTGCTGAAACGCTACGACTTTCTTGCGACCAAGCTCTACCGCACCAACGCAACGCAGAAGCAACATCTGCTCACCTATGTCCGCGAGAAGGACTTTGATCTCCTGCGCGGGACCGTACAGCGCCTGTACCCTGCGTACATGCCCGCGTTTGACGAGGTCTTTGCGGGTCACGAGAGCTATCTTCTCAATATGTTCATCTGTAAAAAACAGACCTGGGACGCATACTATGCGTGGCTGTTCTCCATTCTGGCGGCGCTGGAGCCGCAGGTGGACATGACGGGTTATTCCGTGCAGGAGCAGCGTCTTTACGGCTTTTTGGCGGAGCGGCTCTTCACCGTGTATGTCCGCTGCAATCACTGCCGCGTGAAAAGTTTTCCGACTTTTTTGCTCGGGAAGTCCAAATGGGTGATCTTGATGGAAAAAGTGCAAAAAATGCTCGGGATGAGGGACTGAGGTTTTGATCGTCTATCTCCTGGCGTTTGCCCTGACAATTGTTTTCATACATTTCGCGTCGGTCTATTACCGCCGTATCCGCGGGGAATGCTGCGTGCCGGACGCCGTCGGCGTGCAGCGGTTTCGCATGCCCGCGCGTTCCGCGGTATGCCGGACCCCCGCTCAGAGGCGCGCCGATCTGATCAGATACCTGATCTTCTTCTTTCTGGCGTTTTTCCCGCTCTTTTTTGTGGCGGCGGTCCGCTACGACGTGGGAACGGACTACTTTTACACCTATACGCCCAACTGGTGGAAGATTATGGCGGGGGAATCGCCTTATTCGGAGTGGGGCTTCAATCTGCTCAACCGGGTCTTGCAGTGGTTTACCTCCGATCCGCAGTGGCTGTTCGTTGCGACGAGCGCGCTCTTTACCTTTGCGGTCATCCGCACGATCGTATGCTGTTCGGACAACGCCGCACTCTCCGCCGCTGTGCTTCTGGTGTCGTGCGTCTGGTTCTGGTCGCTCAACAATGTGCGGCAGGCGATTGCCGTTGCGATCATGTTCGCGGCGTTTCCGTTCATGGTCAACAGGCAGTGGGTGCAATACCTGTTCTGCCTCTTCTTTGCGTGGTTGTTTCATTGGACCGCGCTTCTGATGATCCTGCCCTTCCTCATCGTGCAGGTCGGGCTGTTCCGGAAATATTTTGCCTTCTCGATTGTCGCGGCGGTCCTGCTGCTCCCTGTCGTATGCAAAGCGGTGGTGTGGGTCGCGCTGCAAACGAAGTACGCCTATTTCTTTGAATCCGACCTGAACAATTCCCGTGCCAATCCGGTCAATATTCTTTATCATCTAGCTGTCTTTGTTCTGACCGGGTTTGTGCTCAGAGAGCATATCGGGAAAGACAAAAGCGCATATGCGCTCCTGTGCATGCAGTTTTTTGCCTTGCTTCTGTCGGCAAGCAGCCTGTTTATTTCTATTTCCGAGATGATCGCACGCCTGACCATGTTTTTCCAGATCTATCAGTTGCTTCTTGTTCCGCGTTGCTGCACATATATCCGCAGCAAGTGGGGAAAAGTTGCATTCGGCGGCGCCTATCTCTTGCTTTATGGGGTATATATGGTGTATTATATTGTCTTGCAGGGGTATCACGGAGTGCTTCCGTATCAGTGGGTCCTCTGAAGAAAGGGAAATCGCATGGTCAGCATTATTATTCCTGTCTATAATTGCGAACGCTTTCTCGATCGCTGCGTGGAGAGCCTGGTCGCGCAGACTTGTTCTGAGATCGAGATCCTTCTCGTCAACGACGGGTCAAAGGACGGCTCGCTTGCCGTCTGCCGCAAGTGGGAGGCGCGCGATAAACGCGTGATCGTCATCGATCGGCCCAACGGCGGCGTCAGCGCGGCGCGCAACGCCGGGCTCGACCGTGCCCGCGGGGACTATATCGCCTTTGTCGATGCGGATGACTACGTCGAGAGCACGATGTATGAAAAACTCGTCGGCGTTGCCCGAGAACGGGGCGCCGACCTTGTCTTTTGCCGGTACGAAAAGTTTGACGAGCACGGCGAGGTGACGCGGATCGATGAGCGCGCGGAGCTGCTCGGGCTGGAGCAGAAGAATGTCGCGCCCTTTGTCTACAACGGCGACAAGGACCTGATCGGCGGCTTTGTCTGGCGTTCGCTCTTTTCTGCGGCATTGGTGAAAAACGGCCGTTTCCCGCTTGATCAGGCAATAAACGGCGTGGCGGTGGGAGAGGACGTCATCTTCCTGCTGAACGCGATCCTCCGCGCCCGGAAGGTCTGTTTTTTGAACGAGCGCCTTTATCACTACTACCGGCCCGCAACATGGAGCGCGAAATATGTGCTGAATGACAGCTATAGTCTTTGCATGCGCCGCTATGTTCTTGCACTGCAAAATGTTTTGCATGCGTTTGGGGAAGATGATCTTGCCGCGTCACAGAATTTTTACGCATATGATATTGTCGCCTCGCAGTACATCGCGTTCCGGTCCAATTATCGGCGTGACTTGAAGCGGCTGCTGAAAACGGACGAATTTTACCGCAAAGCGACCGAAAGGGAGAATTTGGACGCATATCGGAAGATATATCGTCCGGACAGTCTGAAAAAGAAAATACGTTTTTTCCTCCTTCGGCACCACATGTTTACGGCGTACAAGCTCATGAGAAAGTTTGCATGAGCCGTGCAAGGGGAAAGCGAGTGAAAAGATGAGTCAACTGCCGGCAGCAAAGTCAAAAAGTATCAAAAAAAACTACATTTACAATCTGATCTATCAGATCCTTCTGGTGGTAGCGCCGCTCGTGGTGACGCCGTACGTTTCGCGCGTACTCCAGCCGGCGGGCGTGGGCCTGCAGAGCTATTCCGCGTCCATCGTCTCCTACTTTGCGCTGGTCGCGGCGCTCGGGACGACGACGTTCGGTCCCAAGGTCATCGGGACGCTGCAGGGCGACGCAGAGGGCAGAAGCAGAAAGTTTTGGGAGATCTTTTTTGTGCGTCTCATGATGACGCTGATCTCCTTTGCGGCGTATCTCGTCTATGTCTTTCTCATGGAGCCGGACGGGCAGTTCATTGCGCTCATCTTTGGCTTGCAGCTGCTGGGAACGATCTTCGATGTCTCCTGGTTTTTCCAGGGTATGGAGGAGTTCGGTAAGATCTCGCTGGGCAGCATTCTGTTCCGTATCGCCAGCATTGCCTGTACGTTTCTCTTTATCAAGTCGGAATCCGATCTGGCGCTGTATGTGTTTTTTGCCGTGATGTTTCCCGCGGCGGCGTCGGCGTCCCTCTGGGTCTATATGCCGAAATACCTGGTCAAGGTAAGGGGCATCAGACCGTTTTCCGATATCAAGGTCATTTTGCAGCTTTTTATCCCATCCGTTGCCATTCAGGTGTACACCATCCTCGATAAGTCGATGATCGGCTGGTTTGTCGAGGGGACAGAGCAGAACGGCTACTATGAGCAGGCGGAAAAAGTCGTTAAGATGTCCATTGCTGTCGTGAGTTCCTTGGGCACGGTCATGCTTCCGCGCATTGCGCAAAAGTTCAAGGCGGGGGATCAGCAGGGACTTGAATTTTACCTCTATAAACTCTATCGGTGCATCATGTTGGCGGGGGTGCCGATGATGTTCGGACTTATCGTCATTTCCGACGTCTTTGTGCCCGTATTCTTCGGCGAGGGGTATGAAGAATGCATCGTCCTGCTGTGCGTGTTCAGCCTGCTCGCACTGTTCATCGGGCTCAACAGCGTGACCAATGCGCAGTACCTTGTCCCGACCGATCGTCAGAATGTCTTTACGGTCATTGTCGTCATTGGTGCGGTCGTCAACTGTTGTCTCAACTTAATACTCATTCCGCATTTTCAGGCGCTTGGCGCGTGCATCGCATCTGTCGTCGGCGAATTTGTCGTGTTGGCGGCGGGGTTTATCTATGTCGCGAAGAAAAAACTCTTCCACATCCTGCCCATTTTTACTTCCTCTGTTCGCTATTGGATCGGCGGGGTAGTCATGTTTGTCACTTTGTTCTTTTTGAAGGGGCTGCTGGAAGCATCCATTATGTGGCTGATCGCGCTCGTTGTCATCGGCGTTGTTGTCTATGCCTTGTGTCTGGCGATTTTGCGGGATCCGCTCTTTTTTGAACTCTGCGGAAAGGTGTTCGGTAAGATCTTTCGCAGAAGGCATGCGGAATCTGCAGAAAGTGCATCCGCAGCAGAGACAAGCGCGCAGGTTGGGACAGAAGCGCAAAAAACGCTGCCCGCAGAGGACGAAAAGGCGCAGGAGCAGGGCGCGGACGACGGGAAAAAATAGGGAAACGTTGCCTGCGGGGCATGCCGCAGGCTTTGTTTTTGCCCGTGGAAGAGGGAAAATTTTCAAAATCTCTTTACACGGGGCGGGTTTTGTTATATAATAGACCGCAGAGGGGTGCTTATGCGTACCGTATTCGGAAGTTGGAAATACCTTTTCAAAAATATCTTGTTTTTGCTGCCGTTTTCCCTCGTGCCGGCAGTCTTTCTGTCGCTGTCTCTCGACTATAATTGCGCACATGCTGTATGGTATGGATTTTTCAAGGGAAATCCGCGGGCGGAGTTTTTGGAGTATCTGCATACATGGAGTTTTTTGCGCATTGACGACTGGCTGGGTGCGGTCTACAGCCTGCTTGCGATCGTGACCGCCGTCTTTGCGTTCTCTGTTCTGTTGTGCTTTGTCGAAAAGCACATGCGCCTCGGGAAGCGGACGCTGAGCGGGCTCTGGCAGCAGACAAAAAATATCCTGCCCTCCGTTGCGGCGTATGTCATCATGATGGTCGTGTTCTATGAGATCTGGGCGATCGTTCTCTCGGCGGTGCTCTTTGCGGTAGCAAGCATTCCCGCAGTTCCTGCGGTCTATGTGCTCTCCGTGATCGCCATGCTCGCGTTCGGATTTGTCCTCATCTATCTTACGACCATCCTCTATCTGTGGCTGCCCTGCAAGCAGATGACGGGCTTCCGCTTCTTTGATGCGTTCCTGTACTCCTACCGCCTGATGGTGGGGGTGCGAGGGAAGCTCCTGCTCTCCTTTGCGGTGTCTGTCGTCGGGATGTTCCTCATCCTCGTGCTCTGCTCACTGCTGCCCTATGCAGCGTACCACATCATCGCGGTCATCCTGTTCTTCTTCCTCTTCCTCAATTTCGGCATCCGCATGGAAGCGCTCTACTTTGAGACGGATAAGCTGGACAGGGAAGATATCCTTCGTCACAAGTGGGAGTATTAAGATGCGGTTCCGTAACGCCTTTCATATTACGATCGATAATTTCTCCAGCGCCTTCAAGCTGCTGCTGTACCGCCTGATCATCAGTGTTCTGACGTTCAGTCTTGTCTATGTCATTCTGGAACTCGCCCTGAGCGTCATTGTGACGAGCGCCGAAGTCGATCGGCTCATCGAGCTGGGCGGCGAGTTCTTCCGCGCGCTTGTGAGCGGAGACAGCGGACGGCTCTCCACCTTCCAGGCGGACTTCACCGCCGCGCTCATGGACGTTCTGATGCTCATCGCCGAAAACGGCGGGGCGATCGCGGGCGCGGTCGTCGGCGTGTGCCTCATCTATCTTCTGTCCCGTTTCCTGAACGGGCTTTCGCACTTCGCTGCGGCAAGCATCATGAACGACAGAATGAGCGCATTTTCGCGCACGACCTTCTCCGAGGCGTTCTTCCGCAATCTCGGCTCGGCGGCGCTCTATGAGGTCATCTATGTGCCGCTCACCTTCATCTACGACGCACTCACGCTGCTCGCGAGCTGGTTTTTGTTCTTCTATCTGCCTTCGCTGTTCCCTTCATGGGGATTTTTGTCCGTGCTCATCGCATTGTCGCTGACGGTTGCGGTATATCTCTGCATGCAGTCGTTAAAGCTGACTCTCGTCTCGGCATGGATCCCGTCCATTCTCTCGGGAAAGGAAAAGGTGACGCGGGGCATGTCGTTCTCCTTCCGGCTCCGGAAGAACTTCCTGCATCGGTTTGCAAGCTTCCTTATGGCGAACTATATCATCGTCGTCGTCAACCTCGTGTTCATGCTGTTTACGCTGGGAAGCGCGGGGCTGATCACGGTGCCGCTCTCCTATCTGTTCCTGCTCGCCATCCAGTTCGTGCATTACTACGAGGACGGCGGCAAGAAGTACTTTATCTCCGTCAATAACATTGCGGGGGACGCGGAGGCGACGACGGGCGATTCTTTGGAAGAGATCAACAAGAAGATCAACGCGCCGGCGGAGGAGAAGGGACCCGACGACGCGGACAACGCGTAACGAGATCAAACAGGAACAAACGGCGCATTGCGCCGAAGTAAATAAGGAGTGGAAAGTATGAGCTATCAGAGCATCTATGAAGCATGGCTTGCCGATCCCCGTCTCGCTGCGGCGGACAAGAAGGAACTGGAGAGCATCGCCTCGGACGAAAAGGAGAAGGAATACCGCTTCGGCGGCGAGCTGGAATTCGGTACGGCGGGCATGCGCGGCATCATCGGCTGCGGCATGAACATGATGAACGTCTACACCGTCATGCGCGCGACGCAGGGGCTCTCTGAGTACATCAAGACGCTGCCCGCCTCCGATCAGGCGAAGGGCGTCGTCATCTCCTACGATACGCGCAGGAACTCCCGTCTGTTCGCGGAGAAAGCGGCGGGCGTGCTCGCCAAGAACGGCATCAAGGCGTATCTCTTTGACGACGTGCACCCTGTTCCCATGCTCTCCTATGCGGTGCGCTATCTGGGGACGATCGCGGGCATCATGATCACCGCGTCGCACAACCCCAAGGAATACAACGGCTATAAGGTCTACGGCGAGGACGGCGCGCAGATGTCGCCCGAGGCGACCAAAATCGTCGTCGGCTTCATCGAAAAGATCACTGACTACCTCTCCGTCACGGGGGACGAAAAGAGCCCTCTCATTGTGCCCGTTCCCAAGGAAGTGGACGACACCTATATTGCAGAACTCAAGAAGCTCACGCTCTCCCAAGAGGCGGTGGAAAAGTGCGGCAAGGACTTGAAGCTCGTCTATACGCCCGTGCATGGCTCGGGCTATGTCCCCGTCACCCGTATCCTCAGAGAGCTTGGCATCAACGTCACCGTCGTCGAGGAGCAGACGACTAAGGACACCGAGTTCTCCACCGTTGCCGTTCCTAATCCCGAGTTCAAAGAGACGCTCTCCATGGGCATTGCGCTCGCGAACAAGATCCACGCGGATGTCGTGTTCGGCACTGACCCCGACTCCGACCGCCTTGGCGTTGCCGTCAAGAACGAGAAGGGTGAGTTTGTCGCGCTCTCCGGCAACCAGGTCGGCATTCTTCTGCTCGACTACATCCTCACCCGCCTGAAGGAGGAGAACGTGCTGCCCGCAAACGCGGCGGTCGTCAAGTCCTTCGTCACGACGGGCATGGCAAAGGCGATCTGTGCAGACTTCGGCGTCGCGCTCTTTGAGACGCCCGTCGGCTTCAAGTTCATCGGTGAGAAGATCAAGCAGTGGGAGGCGGACGGCTCGCATACCTTCGTGTTCGGCTTCGAGGAGTCCTGCGGGTACCTGCGCGGCACGCACGCACGGGACAAGGACGCCGTCGTTGCGTCCATGCTGTGCGCCGAGATGGTCTGCTACTACACCTATATCGGCAAGACGGTCTGGGGGAGACTGCAGGAGATCTATGCAAAGTATGGCTTCGTGCTGGACAAGAACGAGTCCATCCAGTACTCCGGTCTGAACGCGATGAAGGAGATGAACGCAGTCGTCGATGCACTCAAGACGGTCAGCGTCGAGAGCTTCGGCCCCTTCAAGGTGGAGGCGGTGCGCGACTACTCCGCGTCCATCCGTCGCACGGTGGACGGCAAGACGGAGACGCTGGACATCCCCAAGTGTAACTGCGTCTACTATGAACTGGAGGGCGGCTCGTTCATCTGCGTGCGTCCTTCGGGAACGGAGCCTAAGCTCAAGATCTACTACTCCGTAAAGGCTGCCTCCGCGGCGGATGCCGAGCAGGCGCTCGAGGCGGCTAAGGTCTCCGTCCGGAAACTTCTGGACAGCGTCAGGAAGTAACTAAAGCGTTTGCGCCCCGCACGGCTTTGCCGCGCGGGGCGTTGTTCTGTCCGTGAACGTGCTTCGTGTCCGCAAGGCAAAGCTTTGCGGGCGCGCGTAGGCCTGGTCGGATAATTTGCCTATTTTACTTTACTTATTGATAAAATATTCAATTTTTCCATACAATTATATTGACAAAGACGCCCGTGTTTTCTATAATAAAGGCAGAAAAGGTGGGCAACAGTTATGATTTATCTCAAAGATTTCAGACAGGGGCGCCTCTTGTATGAGGCGCTGGATTCAGACGTGCGGCTGGGCATTCTGGAGGAGCTTCTGGAGAACAAGGAGCTCAACCTTGCCTATTTTGCCAAGCGGTTCGATATCTCCAACGGCGCGATCACGGCGCACGTCAAAAAACTGCACGCGGCGGGGCTCATCGAGATCTCTACGTCCTCGGGCATCCGCGGCACGCAGAAGATCTGCTCGCTCGCCGCGGACAAGATCGTCATCGATTTTCTCTCCCGCCCGCGCGAGGAGGGCAGGGTGGAGTCGGCGAGTATCGACGTCGGACAGTATGCCGACTATGACGCGCACCCCACCTGCGGCATGGCAACGCGCGAGCACGTCGTGGGCAGGTTTGACGATCCCGCCTGCTTTTCCTATCCCGAGCGCTTCCACGCCGGTATTATATGGATGGCGTACGGGTACGTCGAGTACTTTATTCCCAACTACGTCGCCGAGGGCACCGAGCTTGCAGAGCTTCAGATCTCCGTGGAGGTCGCTTCCGAAGCGCCCGGCTATGTCGCTTACTATCCGAGCGACATCCATTTTTCGCTCAACGGAGCGCTGCTCGGCATCTATCGGAGCAAGGGGGAATACAACGACCGCACGGGTACGGTGAGCCCCGCGTGGTGGTTCGGAAACCTCGGTCAGTACGGCAAAAAGGTGAGTATCGCCGTCAATGAACACGGCACATTCTTCGGGGGCGCAAAGGTCTCCGAAGTGCGCCTCTCCGATCTGAAGATCGCCGCGGGAGAGCAGATCCGCTTCCGCATTTCTGTCCCCGAGGACGCCGTTCACCGCGGCGGATTTACCCTGTTCGGCAAGGGCTTCGGCGACTATGATGAGGGGATCGAGTGTAAGTTCATCTTCAAGTGATTTTTGAGCGCATTTTTCGCGTGATTTGCAAAAATAAATTACAGGTCAAACTATGGATATTCAGGCATTATCGGCAAAATTCGGCATCAATGCAGAGTATGTCAAAGAGGGGATGTTTCCCGTCTTTGCGCAGAATATTGCGGGCAAAAAAGTGCTCCTCGTCGCCGACCAGACGACGCAGCAGTTCCTGCCCCGCATCGAGCCCATCGTGCGCGCATCGGCGGCGCAGTGCGGGACGTTCATCCTGCCCGAGCGCGAGCCCGTGGCGGATAAGCCCACCGTCGCCGCCGTCTCTGCAGCCGGGGAGGGCTACGACTACCTGCTCGCCGTGGGTGCGGGCACGCTCAACGATCTGTGCAAGTATGCGGGATTTCTGACCCACCGCAAGAGCGGCGTGTATGCGACGGCGCCTTCGATGGACGGCTTCACCTCGGGCGTGACGCCCCTCATCGAGGACGGCTTCAAGATCACCCGTCCCGCGCGGACGGCGTCCGACGTCCTCATCGATCCCGCGCTTCTGTGCAGGGCGCCCCGCATCATGATCGGCGCGGGCGTGGGGGACATCCTCGCCAAGTACTGCTGCCTCACCGACTGGCGCATTTCCTCCTATCTCACGGGCGAGGCGTACGGGGAGGAGGCGGCTTCGCTCATGTATGACGCCGTCCGCGCCTGCGACGAGAGCATTCCCGCCCTGCAGCGCGGCGAGGCGGCGGGCGTGGAAAAGCTCATGGAGGCGCTGCTCGTCTCCGGCTATGCGATGGTCATTGCGGGCAATTCCCGTCCCGCATCCGGCGCGGAGCACCACATGAGCCATTTTCTGGAAATGGACTTCCTGCGCCGCGGCAAGCGCATCCCGCTGCACGGCGTCAAGGTGGGGCTGGGGACGATCGTCTCCCTCTATCTCTATGAGACGCTCAGGAGCCGCCCCGCGTTCGAGGGCTGTGAGCGCGTCTATGCCGAGGCGGCAAAGCTTCCGGGGCACACCTATGCGGAAGAGGTGCTCGCCTCTCTCGGCTGTCCCACGCGCTTCTCGCAGCTGGATGTCGAGGCGGACACCGTGCGCCGCATGTTCCTGGAGGCATACAAGATCCGCGACCGCTTCACCATTCTCACACTGTACTGCACCAAGGGCTGGATGGACACCGTCGCCGATGAGCTGATGGAGAGGTTCTATTGATGAAGGTCGGCATTTCCACCGCGTCGCTTTTTCTGCGCAAGAACAACGAAGAGGCGCTGCCGCTCTTTGACGCGTGGGGCGTTCCCTGCGCCGAGGTGTTCCTGACCTCCTTCTGCGAATATGCGCCCGCCTTTGCGCACACGCTGGCGGCGGCAAAGGGCGGGGTGGAGATCCACTCCGTGCACGTCCTCAACACGCAGTACGAGCCGCAGCTCTATGCCGAGCATCCGCGCGTCCTGGAGGATGCCAACGGCTGGCTCAGGGAGGTTTTGTCGTCGGCGAACATTCTTGGCGCGCGCAACTATACCTTCCACGGCATTGCGCGCCTCAAGCGCACCTTTCGTGAAAACTGGCAGCGTTTTTCCGCTATCACGGCGCAGATCTATGAGACCTGTCGCGCGGCGGGCGTGCGGCTGTGCTACGAAAACGTCGAATGGGCGCTCTATAACCGCCCGGGACTGTTTGCGCTGCTGAAGAAAGATTGCCCTGATCTCGGCGGCGTGCTGGATATCAAGCAGGCGCGCATCACGGGCTATGACTGGCGGGAATACCTCGCCGATATGGGCGAAAGTCTTGCGACCGTGCACGTCAGCGATGTGACGGCAGAGGGCAAAATGTGCCTTCCGGGACAGGGTGTCTTTGAATTTGCGGAACTGTTCGCGCGGCTTCGGGGCATCGGGTTCGACGGCGCGGTGCTCATCGAAAATTACGCCCGCGACTACGGCGAGCCGGACGAACTCCGCCGTTCCTTTGAATATCTCGCCGACCTTGCGGCAAAGAGGTAATAATGAAAAAAATTGATTTGTACGAGGCATTTGGGATTTCGCGCGGTGAGGCGCGGCAGGGGTATCTCGCCTGCTATACGCATACGCCCATGCGCGAGATGGCGCGCCGCAGGACGCATCCCGCCATTCTCGTCATACCGGGCGGCGCGTATGCGATGATCTCCGAGCGCGAGAGCGAGCCCGTTGCCCTGCAATTTCTCGCTAGGGGATTTGACTGTTTCGTGCTGACATACGATGTCGCGCCCATGCATTATCCCGTCCAGCTGTTGCAGGCGGGCATGGCAATGGCGTACCTGCGCGACCACGCCGAGCAGCTTGGCATCGACGGCGGGCATATTGCCGTCATGGGGTTCTCTGCGGGCGGGCATCTCGCGGGGTGTCTGACGCTATTATGGGACGATCGCGCGCTGCTTCCCCTTGGGGACAGGTCGCGCCTTCGCCCCGATGCGGCGGTGCTTGCCTATCCCGTCGTGACGAGTGAAAAAGCGCTTTGGCACGCCGATTCCATGCGCAATTTCTGCGCGGATGCGGTGCCATATGAGGCGTATTCCCTGGAAAAGCATGTGCGGTCCGATGCGCCGCCCGTCTTTTTGTGGGCGACGGCGCAGGACAGGTGTGTGCCTGTGCAGAACACGCTGCTGCTGTATGACGCGCTGCTCAGGGCGGGCGTCTGTGCGGAATTGCATGTGTTCGGGCAGGGAGACCACGGGCTGTCCACGGCGGATGCGGAGATCAACGACGGGCTGGAAGAACTCTGCGCTCACGTCGCGCACTGGATGGATCTGGCGACGGAGTTTTTGAAGGCGCAGGGATTTTCGATCAAATATTAAATCAGCGATAAGAAAAACATGGGGGCGAATGTAAGTTTGTCCCTTTTTTCACCCTACTATAATGTCAACTTATATACAATATAAGCAATACTGCACGACATAAGCAATGGAAATACGTTCTTTAGGGTGGTTTGATTGTGTTTGGCTGCCGAATTTGGTATAATAAAGGGCAGAAGTAATCCCGCTGCACGGTCGGGTGGGAAAAAGGAGAAATATTATTATGGATTATGTTGAAAGAGTGTTGGCTGAATTGAAGGCGAAGAACCCTGGTGAACCCGAGTTCCATCAGGCGGCTACGGAGATCCTCAACGGTCTGCGTCCCGTCGTCGCGAAGCATCCCGAGTATGAGAAGGCGGCGCTTCTGGAGCGCTTTGTCGAGCCTGAGCGCGTCATCATGTTCCGCGTGCCGTGGGTGGACGATGCGGGTCAGGTGCATGTCAACAAGGGCTACCGCGTCCAGTTCAACAGCGCGATCGGTCCCTACAAGGGCGGGCTGCGCTTTCATCCCTCCGTCAACCTCTCCATTATCAAGTTCCTTGGACTTGAACAGATCCTCAAGAACAGCCTGACGGGGCTTCCCATCGGCGGCGGCAAGGGCGGCAGCGACTTCGATCCCAAGGGCAAGTCGGACAACGAGATCATGAAGTTCTGCCAGAGCTTTATGACCGAGCTGCAGC
>DXBS01000052.1 GCA_019116405.1 Candidatus Gallimonas intestinigallinarum
TGCAACGTCCAATGCAAACGGCATTGCAACGCTCATTCTCACCGGTGAGACACAAGAGAGCGTTGATGGTTACGAGGTCCACATTACGCCTCCTTCCGGATATCAGTATTCGGGCGACGAGATCGGAACGAACGACGAGAACCGCAGGATCGTGCTGGAGAAAGCGCGCACGGGCGGTAACTATGGCGATTTCTCCATGGTCAATGCGATCGTGACCGACGAGCTCGGGCTTGCCACAACGGTGAGCATTTCGATGTACACGCTCGGCGCTCCCGATACCTATGACGTCCTCTTTGACGAAGAAGATACGACCGAGTACTTCTACACCTTCCAGACGACGACTGCGGGCAGATACCGCGTCACTCTGGACTTGCCGGAAGGCATTGACCTGGCCGTGAAGGAGTACTCCCCCTATGAAGCTTCCATGAGTGCGTTCTATCTTGCACAGCGCGGCCCTGTGGATGAAGCGGGCAACATGATCACCGATGCGACGGCCCTGGAGTTTGAAATCAGTGAGGAGCACGCGGCAGATCTTCGTTCTTCGACGCACACCTTCGGTATTTCGCTTACAAGCGAGGACGTCACGCTTCCCGTGGAACTGCAGTTCACGCTGGAGAGAATCGGCGATCCCACGCCCGCCCCCACAGGGATAGAGGAGCTCGTTGTGGCAGAACATGTGCCCGAAGCGCTCGAGGTGCCCGTAGGACTTCTTACGGGCGTTGCGCTCGATGGTTCGGCGGAACTTGTTCTGGATAGCGATGGCTACTACCACATCGGCACGGTGGACGGTCCTTACCTGCTCGCCAAGCTGAACGGCGCATCCCGTTATATGGATGCAAGCTTCTCCACCGCAGAAATGTCGGGCAACAAGAACCTTCACATTCCCGGTTCCGTCAATCCGGAGACCAACACCTATCCGGTCTACGCGTATGTTTCCTATGTGGATCCGAACGCAGACATCCTCGAAGTCGATCCCAACAGCTTCATTGCGCAGTATTCGAGCGCCTGCAACGGGGACGGCGTCGTCCGCGTCACCGAAGAACTTCGTCTCTTCCTGAAGCGCTATGCCGGCTATATGGGCGCCATGGGTATCTATCAGGGCGAAGTGTCTGAGGAGAACTACTGGCTCATTCCCTGCTATTATTATCAGTCGGATGCGACGGAAGTTGCTTATCGCAGCGAGGCAAGTCAGCCTGCAAGGCTCGATGGCAACGGTTTCTATGAGATCACCATTCCCGCAAACGGTACGGCATACCTGCGTGCCTACGGGTACAGAGGGTACGAAATTACCGTCTACAGTGCGTCGGCTTCCGCAATGTTTAATAATAAGCAGTATCAGGCAAACGACGGCACCGAGTTCAGCTTCCAGACCGAACCGCAGGAGCACGATGAATACTACTCCAATTGGTGGACGAATTTCAGCCTGTCCAACAGCGGCACGTCGGAGATCACGGTTCGCTTCAGCGTTGCCAACGGAACGTTCGGTACGACTGCAAGAAATCCTTACACCTTTGTGGAAGACGTCGTCATGGGCGTTGCCTATGATTCCGTCAGCCTCTACTATGCGTTCAAGCCTTCGGAGAGCGGGCTCTATGCCTTCCGTGCGTATGGCGAGGGCATGAATCCCATGATCACCGTCTCCGGTGAGGAAAATCCTTTCGGCTCCGGTGAGGACGGCTTCCTTGCAACGCAGCAGCTCACCGCCGACACGACGTATATCTATGAGCTCGGTTCGCAGCTCTCTGCGGGCGCGACCTACTCCATCGTTGTGACCAAGGTCGATGCGATCGAGGGCGAGGGGACGCAGGAAGATCCCTACGTCATCTCCGGGGAAGGCGAGTATGCGCTTACCTACCCGCTCGATCCTTCGTCGACGGACGCCAGCGTCGTCTACATGGATACCATCTACGTCACGATCGACGGCGATACCTTCTGGACGCTCACGGCGGAAGACTTCGGGTTCTCCTATCCGAATATCCATTACAACGATCCTTCGTCGGGTAATAAGATGCAGCTGGGGCTTGGTTCTGGCTTCTCCACCATTCCTGACGTGGATGAGTACTGGCTGGAAGATGCAATCATCCTCACGGTAGAAGAGCAGGAGCCCGGTACCTCTGAGTACAATCCCATCGTCATGGAAGTTAACAGCTCCGTGACCGTCAACGATACCAGTGAATGGGGTGCACCTTATTACTATTCGTTCACGGCGGAAAAGGACGGCGATTATACCGTCTATGCGACCAACACGAGCGTGCAGATCACGGTCAACGGCGGGCTTCCCGCATCCGATGTGAACGGCAGAGGCGCAACCAACACGTTTGAGGCAGAGGCAGGCGAGACGTATGTGGTCGAGGTCAACGGCTGGGGCTCGAAGGTCTATGATATCTATCTGATCGAAGGCACCCGTCCCGATTACGACCAGCCCGACAGCGGCAGCGGTACCGAGGCTGATCCCTATGTGATCAGCAAGGCGCTGACCTATCGTGCAGAAGTCCCTGCAGGCGGCTCCGTGTACTACTCGATCAGCGGCAGCGATCGCTTCACGGTGACCGTTGAGGATGTCGCAACGGCGCAGGTCGTCTACAACGGCGAAACCTACACGCCTGTGGACGGTGTGATCAATTTCGTCACGGAAGCGGATGTGACCGACCTCGTGTTCACGACTTCCGACGGTGCGGCGCTTGAATACAACTTCACGCTCACCGAGTATGTCGTCTATGAGCCGATTGCGGCAGAGGGTTCCGAGCTTGTGGGCACGCTGCTTTCCCTTGGCGAAAACACTGTGACCGGCGGTGCAGACTACTGGACGCCTGCAAACTACTACTTTGTTCCCGAGAAGAGCGGCGACTACAAAGTTTCCGTTTCCGGCGCTGAGTTCTCCTTCTATTATTATAATGCACAGTTCGGAAGCAACGAGGAGGACTTCATGTATGACGGAGATTCGACGGTCATTTACATGAAGGCGGGCACGGTCTATGCGTTCTATTCCTACACTGCAGGTACGGTCACGTTTACGCCTGTAGATGTCGCATACGATAGCTACACCGGAGAAGGAAGGGAAGATTCGCATTTCATTCTCGGCGGTGCGGGCAGCGGTATCGGCGCTTACGAGGTCGAGATCGGCTCCAACACGACGCTGTACTTCAGCTACGGCGCTACGTCGGAATTGACTGTCTCCACAAACAGCACGGCTGTCAGCGCGTTCTACAACGGCACGACCTATGCGGCAGACGGCGAGACGCCGTTCAGCTTCACGAGCGCTGCGCCTCTCGGAATCGGTTCGGTCACGTTCTCCGTCACCAACAACACGAACGAAACTGTGACGATTGTGCTGTATGTCTCGCAGACCTACACCCTCACGGCTCCCGGCGAAGGCGGCGAGCCTACCGGAACGGAAGTTGTTGAGGGAACGAATACTTGCACTGTGTATGCAGCTGACTATGCGGATGACGGTTCGTCGTACGGCACCAGTTTCTACTTTACGGCAGAAACGGCAGGTATCTATTCGTTCAATCTGACTACAACCGCAGCGGGAGAATTGGCGCTGGTAGATATGAATTCGGCATATCCCGAGTCAATCATGGAATTCCCGTATTCTGTGGAATTGGAGGCAGGGGAGACGTTCGAGTTCTGCATCAACATCTTTGATTGGAATGCATGGGCAGCTGCTGATGGCACCGTTACCGTGACCATTACGCAGGCATAACGAAGCCTCGCAGCGGCAGAATAACCCCGCGCAACGGCGAATCAGCCGTATGGCGGCAGAACAAAAAAGAAACGGAACGCAAGTTCCGTTTCTTTTTTGTATAAGAGTCTCCCCCCAACGAAGTCAGGGAAGCCATAATGCGGCAAAAGCCTCCCCTGGAACGCCGAAGAGAGGAAGAGGCCATGCCTCCCCTGAATCGCCGAAGAGAGAAAGAGGCCAAGCCTCCCCTGGAACGCCGAAGAGAGGAAGAGGCCAAGCCTCCCCTGAATCGCGTGGAGAAGGAAGGGTGCAGAACCTTGCCTCCCCTGAAAATCGAAGATTTTTAGGGGAGGTGCCCCGCAGGGGCGGAAGGGTGTGTCGCTAAGGCAGTGCCCGCAGGGGCGGAAGGGTGTTGACCCCTTCGTCTTGCCTACGGCAATCCACCTCCCCTAAAAAGCCTTTGGGCTTTTCAGGGGAGGCAAAGCCTCTTTTCCCATGCTTTCCCAAACACAGTCAGGGGAGCCAAAATTCAAAAAGCCTCCCCTGAAGTTATAAAATGGAAAACAATAGCACCTCGCAAAAATACTTTCAAAGAAAAGATTTTTGCGAAACAAAAGCGCGGCGCGCTCCATTCGGAGTGCGCCGCGCTTGATCACCTGATGATCTTTGTCAGATATTGGCCTTGGCGTTGGCGATCTCGGCGACCAGTTCCTCGTAGTGGATGCTGCCGGTAAACGCGAACGTGATCACGCCTTCGCTGTCAAGGATGAGCGTTCTGGGATAGGAGTTCCTGCCGCCCAGCAGCGTAAACACGTCATATTCGGCGCCGTCCACTGTCTGCATGCTGTCCTGCGTGAACAACATATTGCTGTTTGGATAGTTGGTAGAAATATATTCCGGCGCCGTTGGCGCGTCCAGAATGCTGTGCACGGTCACGATGACGATATCAGGATCCTCGCTCGCGACCTGATCGAAGTAGGGCAGCTCCGCCTTGCAGGGGTCGCACCAGGTGCCCCAGAAGTTGATGACGGTCACTTTGCCGCGGCTCGTCTCGGGAGAGTAGGTCTGCTCGGTCAGTTCACCCGTTGCATTGTCGTAGACCTGCACCGTGAAATCAGGGCAGAGGTCTCCGACTTCCGTGCCGACGGCGGGCGCAGAGGCGGCTTCCACGTCGAAGAAATTGTAGTAGAGCAGCGCGCCTGCAAGCACGAGCGCCGCCAGCGTGTAGACGACTGCCTTTAAGACGTGCTGTCCCTTGCTGCCGATCCGGAAGGGGGGCTTTGCCGCTGCCGCTGCGCTCTCGCCGTGGGCGATCGTGATCGGTTGTGCCTCGGTGCGCTCCGTGTCAGTGGTCGCCACAGCAGCATTCATGACCGTGGTTTCTGCGACGGGGGCCGCAGGACTTGTGGCTGCCACGCTCTCAACTGCGGCAGGGCGCACCATCTGTGCAAGCGGCGCCTTGTCCGTTGCGGGGGCCTCCACCTCGTTGGCGCGCACAAACAGCTTGGAGCCCTTCCAGCGGATCGCCTTGGTCGGGCAGACGGCAATGCACTCGCCGCAGTTGATGCACTCATGGTCGCCGACGCGCTTGATGTCCATCTTGCAGTGCGCGACGCACAGTCCGCAGTCAGTGCACTTTTCTTTGTCCAGCTTTATGCCCAGAAGCGCGATCTTGTTGAAGAAACCGTAGATAGCGCCCAGCGGACAGATGAAGCGGCAGAACGCCCTGTAGATAAAGACGCATGCGACGGCAATGGCGCAGAAGAGCGCAAACTTCCATGTAAACATGGGACCGAGCATGCCGTACAGGTCGGCGTTATCGGGGTGGAACAGCAGGCTGATCGCACCGCCGAACGTGCCCGCGGGGCAGACAAATTTGCAGAACGCGGGGATCAGGCGGTCCTGTCCGACAAAGGCGAGGGGAACCGCGATCACCAGCACGACGAGCAGGATGTACTTGAGATAGGATAAAAGGCGCGTCACCTTGCTCTTTTTGAGCTTGGGCGTCCTGATTTTATAGGCAAAGTCCTGCAAAAGTCCCGTCGGGCACAAAAATCCGCAGATCGTTCTTCCGAGGATGATGCCGAAGAGCGCAAGGATGCCCAGGACGTACACGGGCGCGCGCGTTCCCGAATTTGCCAGCGCATTTTGCAGCGCACCCAGGGGACATGCGCCGATCGCGCCGGGACAGGAGTAGCAGTTGAGCCCGGGGACGCACATCACTTTGCTGCTTCCAGTGTAGATCGTGCCGCTGATGAATCCCTTGATATTGGCATTGGTCAGCAGCGCCGCGTAGAGTTGAATGAGCCTTCTTTTGGTGGGGGCGTGATTTTTGAACCACCGCCCGATCGACTTGAAAAAGCCGCCGATTTTGCGAAAAACAGTTTTCATATGTGATCAACCCAGTCCAATACATTCGGTGCAGATGGCGACTGCCTTTGCAAGGACGTCGCCCGCGCCGCCGTTGAGAATGCCCCAGATGATGAGTGCGATCGCCACGGCAAAGACGGCGATGCGCACGATCAGCAGGGTGCGGGGGGAATCGAGCAATGCCGCCTTGCCTCCCGCAGCGGGCACTGTCTGCGCTCTGCCGCCCTCCGCGAGTAAGATCTTCGCCTGCGGCAGGATGCGCTTTGCGGAAACCGCGTCATAGATCGTGGCGCCGAGGCACGCAACGAATGCCACGGCGGCACAGGGAAGCACGCTGCGCACGAGCATTAAAATTGCGTCGTAGACGGCGGCGTTCGGCTCGGAAACGGGGTAGTCGTCCACGTTGGGATATGCCGGAAAGTTAAAGATGAACGCGAGCGCGATGCCCATGCAGACAAGGCAGACGGCAAGACAGCAGATCCATACAATTCTGCGCACCCTGCTCTCCTTTTGCAGGGCGGACTTTGCCGCCTCGTATTTCTCACTCTCGCTCTCGCCCGCCATGCGCACGAGGCGCTCCACCGTCTTTCTGTCATCGGGGATGCGCTTCAGGATCTTTTTCTCGGGCGGGAAGACGAGGACGAGCACGCCGCCGACGACGATCGCTGCGATCCACAGCCAGAAGGGGACGGCGAGCATCGTGACGCGCTCAACGACAAGCTCACGGGAATATCCGACGCCGCTGAAGTAGAGATCTGCCGCCTGCGCTGCAAACAGTATCGCAATGACGACTGTAAACAGGGCGAGGAAGATGCCGTACCACAGGTGCAAGAGATGTCTTGCAGATCGTGTCATATGTTCCTCCAAAGTAGGGTAAAAATGTCTGTATCATTATAATACGCGCGCGCGCGTATGTCAAGGAATTTCAGCGCGGCGCGCAGTTGGCGGATTTTGGAGGAACGGGGCGAAAGGGGGCATTTTGCTTGACATTTTCCGACATTCGGCGTATGCTTTGTGCTATGGATACGCATACCTACAAAAGCTGCATTGCCATTCTCGAAGAGGAGCTCGTCTCCGCGATGGGCTGCACCGAACCCATCGCCGTCGCCTATGCCGCGGCGCTCGCCCGCGATACGCTGGGCGCCATTCCCGAGGCGGTAGAAGTTGCCGTCAGTGACAGCATTTTGAAGAACGTCAAGAGCGTCATCGTGCCCAATACGGGCGGGATGCGCGGGGTCGCTGCCGCCGTTGCCGCAGGCATCGCCGCGGGCAAAACGGAGCGCCTTTTAGAGGTCATTGCAGACGTGGACGACGCGGGCCGCCACGCCATGGCGGAATACCTCAAGACCAAACCCATCCGCGTCGTGCAGTCGGATACGGGCTGCGTCTTTGATATCGGAATCCGCGTCACGAAGGGGGAGGACAGCGCCTTCGTGCGCATCTCCGGGCATCATACCAACGTCGTACATATTGAGAGGAACGGCGAGGTGCGCTTCGATAAGCAGACCGCACAGGAGGAGCAGGGCGCCAACGCGACACTCAAGGCGCAGATCTCTGTCAGGGATATCGTAGAGTTCGCCGATACCGTCGACCTTGCGGACGTCGATGCGCTGCTCTCGCGTCAGATCGACTACAATACCGCGATCTCCGAGGAGGGGCTGAAGAACGACTACGGCGCGCGCGTCGGCAAGATCTTATTGCAGGCGTTCGGCGACGACGTGCACAACCTTGCCAAGGCGGCGGCAGCGGCCGGCTCGGATGCGCGCATGAACGGCTGCGAACTGCCCGTCGTCATCGTCTCCGGCAGCGGCAATCAGGGCATGACCGCCTCCCTTCCCGTCATCGTATACGCCAGGAAGTATGCGATCCCGCGCGAACGACTGCTGCGCGCGCTCGTCGTCTCCGACCTCATCACCGTCCATCTGAAAGCTGGGATCGGGTGCCTTTCGGCATACTGCGGTGCGGTCAGCGCCGGCTGCGGCGCGGGCGCGGGCATCTGTTATCTTTTAGGCGGAGGATATGACGAGATCGCGCACACCGTCGTCAATGCGCTCGCCATTGAGTCGGGCGTCATCTGCGACGGCGCAAAGTCCAGCTGCGCGGCGAAGGTCGCCTCGGCGGTTGAAGCGGGGCTTGTCGGCATGGAGATGACCAAGCGGGGAAGCGAGTTCCGCGGCGGGGACGGTATCCTGGAAAAGGGGGTGGAGAACACCATCCGCAACGTGAGCGATCTCGCCCGCATCGGCATGCGCGAGACAAACGAGGAGATCATCCGACTGATGATCAAGACGGTCTGACTGCGCGTTTTCACCGGTCTTTCATGCGCTTTTCATGAAGCGATGATAAATTGACTTTTCTCATAGGCGGAATAAGCAAAAGCTATAGCCGAATTTGTGATGCAAGGTTGAAATGTTTGACAATACACACCGTTTTTCGGTATAATAATTCTAAGCGCGGGAATGTCCCGTGCATTTTCAGGAGGCCAACATACGATGAAGAAGCTGGTTTTAACAGCTGCCATGCTCCTTACGCTCGGGCTGGGCGTCTTTGCTGCCTGCGCGCCGAGCGAAGAGGATCCCAATCCCAACCCCGATCCCGACCCTTCGGAAACCTACGATCTCGGCGGATATGCCGAGACGCCGTGGGTCAGCACTTACGGCACGCTCAATTTTGAGGATGGCACCTATGACGGCGCCGATTCCTTTGCGGTCACGGGCGTTGAAGGGGAGTACGAGGATATCGTCATTTCCTGCACGATGGACGGTGCGAACTATACCCTTACCTATAATAACGAGGAAGGGCGGCTCGATCTGTACAATGCGCAGGGTGAGTTTGAATACTTCTTTATGGCAGACGGCTCTGCGTTTGCAGGTTCGTGGTATACTGAGGACGATACGTCCGCATACTATGTGATCTCTTCCATCCCCGATGAGGAAGGGTATTTTGCGTGGAGCATCTATGCAGCAGGCTCGATGATCCCTTCCCAAACCGAACAGGCGATCACGGTTTTCATGTTTAACGAGGACGCGGAGCGTTCGGCCGGCATGTTCTTCTATGTGCCGTCAACGGAAGTTTCCTATTCGTTCACCAGTTCCGGCGGCGTCTACATGGGCACATCGGAGAGCGAGAACGGGACGGCTGTTACGACCTATACGGGACCGTACTCCTCTTCTTACCGCAACTCTTCCGGGGATATCCTTACCATAGATTTCAGCACCAGCATCGTGTCCTATCGGGGTTCGACGGTATCGTGCAGCGCGGGGCTTGGTTTATTGGGCAGCGGCATCTGGTTCAACCTGGACGGAACGGATTACGCGCTCGTGTATATGGGAGATGCGACCTATCTGCGCTCGACTGCCGGAGATGTCGTCTTTGCTCCCTATACGCAGAACTGGCTCATGGGCAGCGAGGAGGAAGAGGCGACCTGGTCTGATTCCAACGACCTGTATCATTTTGAGTTTTTGTCTGAAACAGATGTCAGCTTCGACGGCGCCCAATACACGATGTCCGTCGGTTTGGAAGACGGCGAGACGGTCTACCGCTTTGCAGTCGGGGCGCAGCCATATACCATTCGTCCGCTTGCGGGCACGTCAGACGCCTTTCTGCTGGAGACGGACGACCCTCTGCGCGGCGGTTACTATTTCCGCGATACCGCAATGGATGCGTTCATGCAGACCTATTCGAGCAATGCGCAGCTTCTTACCATCTCTCGTGATGGCAGAATCGCCATCAGCGTCTATGACTGCGCTTCGGACACGACAACGCCTCATACTGCTTATTTCACCTATCTTGAGGATCTGGGGGCAATCGCCGTGGCATACACGCCCTATGGTACAGAGGGCAACACATTCTATCTCACGCAGGTTAATGCGGAGGGAGTTTATTGGGCAATTGCGGGCGGCAACGGATCGTATGCCGCAGCAGCGACCTATTTTACGGAAGCATTCCTTCCCATGGCATGGGAGACGCTCATGCTTTCGCTGGAAGATGAAGACGACTTCTATCTCTCCGGCGGGAGCGATCCTGTGACCATGCGTTTCAATCAGGAAAACAGCACGGTGGCGCTGAACGGGGAGACGTATTACTTCTCCTGGGGCTACGGGATGGTTCGCAACAATAATGTTGAGCTGTACCTCACGATCGATAATGAGCCGGAGCATACGAGCGATACGCAGTACACCTACTGGCGCTACACCATCGTCCCCGGTGCGTACGGCCTGGACGTGCAGTATGCAGAGATCGCAGTTGACGGCGCCAACGCGGACTATATCGGTACGCCCTACTGGCTGTTCTGCGCACCTGAAAGTACGATGGAGACGCTGCGCGAGATCGAT
Source organism: Candidatus Gallimonas intestinigallinarum (assembly GCA_019116405.1). The sequence continues at coordinate 10,390 of DXBS01000052.1, forward strand.
TTTGTCTATGAGGGGCAGTACGTGCAGGAGACGGTTACCTTTGAAGAGGACGGCACGCTTCACATCAGCTCCATTGCAGACGGTGCGTCCGATGCGCTGCTGGATGCGATCGTGATCGAGACCTACAATCTGACCATCGGCGTCTCCAATAATTTGGAGACCATTACGGTCGAATATCTCCTGCCGGACAACACGAGCGGAACGCTGACCATCGTGGACAGAACCTATCTTACCATCGGCACCAAGGTGTATGCGCATTCCGATCTTGCTGCCATGGCGGGTTCCTATTATGCAGCAGACGGCGGGAGCCTGACGCTCACCGAGCGTGCAGAACTCTATGTCGACGGTTCGGAGGTGATCGTCCTGCGCATTGATAATGACGTCGCCGGACAGCTTACAGTGACCTATCGCCGCGGCGGTGCAGATCAGACGGCGGTATTTACGTCGGCGGGCGCGACGACGAACGGCATCGAATATACCAAGGTAGATTTCACACCTGAGGTATTTGTCGGCACCTATCAGGTCGGCGAGGACACGGTTGTCGTCAGCGCGATTGCGGACACTGTCAACGGCGCGCTGTCCTTAAGCGCGCGCATCAACGGTATTCTTGCAACGCCCACGCTGAGCTATGCGGACGGCAACCAGACGCTTACCTTCTCCGCGTTCGACGCTGCAACCATGCGGACCATCCGCTGCACGATGACGCTGGACGGAACGTCGCTTTCTATCAGCATCCGAAACGGCGGCACTGCGACGGCTACGGCGGCAGACTGGTCGTATGCGGACTTCGCCTTCGAGGGCGAGGAGCCCGTGACCGGTTCGGACGGCAATTCCTACACGCTGACCTGCGTGATGAAGGGCGAGGCGCCCGTCTTCCTGCTCGATGGCGAGGTGTGCGGAAGTTACGTCGTCACCATTGCGGCGGACGGCACGCAGCAGCTGACCGTGAGCTGCAATGGCGTCACCGTGACGGTCCCGTAAGCAAATGATATCAATATAGCAAAGGCCGCCCTTCGGGGCGGTCTTTTCGTATGCGCCGCTTTTTGCGGGAGCTATTGACTTTGCCCGCGGGATATGGTACAATGAACATATCAAGATCAGGAGCGGGCGGGCAGCGTCCGAAAAGGAGATCATATGGAGTACACAGTTTCGCCCGAGGAGATCAAGCGGGTCAAAGGCATGGGGTTCTTGCAGGACAAGCGCTATCCCGACGTATTCAATGCGCGCGTCATCACCAAAAACGGGAAGCTCACCGCACAGCAGCACCGCGTCATTGCGGAGGCGAGCGAGAAGTACGGTTCGGGCGTCGTCACGATGACGGTGCGGCTGACGCTGGAGGTCCAGGGCGTCAAATACGAAAATATTCAGCCGCTCATCGATTTCCTTGCCGCGAACGGACTGCATACGGGCGGAACGGGTAAGCGCGTCCGGCCCGTCGTCTCCTGCAAGGGGACGACCTGTCAGTACGGCCTGATCGATACCTTCTCGCTCTCCGAAAAGGTGCATGAGCGCTTCTACGAGGGCATGCGCGGCGTCGCGCTGCCGCACAAGTTCAATATCGCGGTGGGCGGCTGTCCCAACAATTGCGTCAAACCCGATCTCAACGATCTGGGCGTCATCGGACAGCGCATCCCGACCGTCTACCTCGATAAGTGCCGCGGCTGCAAGAAGTGCCGCGTGGAAGCTGCATGTCCCATCAGGACGGCGAAAGTTGTTGACGGTAAGATCGCAATTCCCGAGGAGACGTGCAATCACTGCGGCAGATGCCGCAATCAGTGCCCGTTTGGCGCTGTTTCGGACTATCGGGACGGTTACAAGATCTATATCGGCGGCAGGTGGGGCAAGCACGTCGCGCAGGGCAGGGCGCTCGGGACCATCTTCACCTCGGAAGAGCAGGTCATGACGGTCATCGAGCGTGCAATCGCCATTTTCAGGGACGAGGGCATCGACGGCGAGCGCTTTGCGGACACCGTCGCCCGCCTCGGGTTTGATTATGTGGAGAACAAACTGACTGCCGGCATCTGAGCATTGCGGCAAGTTTTACGATGCAGTGTCTTTCTTTAAACCTATCGCGCGCTCCCGCAAGGGAGCGCAGTCAATTTGCGTTCGTTTCCTCACAGCGCGCGCGGCTCTATCACTGTTTTCGCGGGCTGGGCGGCTGCGTGCTGCTCGTCACCTGTCACCGCACCGAGTTGTATTTCAACTGCGCACGGCAGCGGGCAGAGGAAATTTTGCTGCGGCTCGCAGGCGTCAAATCGGCGGCGTTTGAGTACTTTCCCGCAGCGGAAGAGCATCTCTTCCTGCTCGCGGCGGGATTGAAGTCCATGCTGCTCGGCGAGGACGAGATCTTGGGGCAGATCCGCGACGCCTATGAGGAAGCACGCGCCGCAGGGGTGAGCGCGGGGCTGGACGAGGTCTTTCAGAGCGCCATCCGCTGCGGCAAGCGGGTGCGCGCGCAGACGAAGATTTCCGAAGTGGCGTGCTCGATCGCGACGCTCGCCGCCAATGAAGCGGCGCGCTTTCTGCCCGGCGGCGGCAACGTGATGGTGGTGGGCGGTACGGGCAAGTTCGGAAGTTCGGTGCTCAAAAATCTCGCCGCGCACGCGGAGCTCACCGTCTACGCCGCCGAGCGCTCGCACGGCGTGCCCGCCTCTGCCGCGGGGGAGGTCATTCCCTTTCCCTATACGGCGCGCTATGATCTTTTAGAGCAGGTGCAAGTGATTATCAGTGCGACTGCCTCCCCGCACACGGTGTTTGAAGCATCGCGCGTTGCAAAGAGCCTGAGCGCCTCCCCGGGGGAGCGGCTCTTTCTCGACCTTGCCATGCCGCCCGATATCGACGGAGCGGTGCGAGCGCTCGCAGGGTGCACGCTTATTAGCATCGACGAGTTCTCCCGCCAGGCGAAGGAGAACAACCAAAGAAAGCAGCAGGCGGCGCTCTTCGCCCGCGCGGTGGTCGATGAGTGCCTTTTTGAGCTGTTTGCCGCACAGGCGTCGCGCCGTTATCTTTCGGCGTTCGGCGCGCCCGTCGCGGGGGAGCTCGCCCTGCTCAGATCGCGCGATCCGCGGGCATTCGTCGCGCAGGTGAACGGACTTATCGGAGAAAAAACATGAAGTGTTTTCCCTTTATGCACGAGATCGAGGGCGCGCGCGTCGTGCTCGTCGGCGGCGGCAACATCGCCCTGCACAAGGCGCAGCGGCTTGCGCCCTTTGGCGTGCAGCTCATTGTCTGTGCGCACGAAGTTTTGCCAGAACTGACGGTCCTTGCGCACGCCGTATATGCGGAATATGCGCCGAAGTTCTTGGACGGTGCTTCGTTTTCGATCGCCGCGACGGACGATCGTGCGCTCAACGCGCGCGTTTGCGCGGACTGCCGCGCCCGCCATATCCCCGTCAACTGCGTGGACGACAAAGAGAACTGCGACTTCTTCTTTCCCGCGCTCATCGTGCGCGGGGAGGTGAGCATCGGCGTTTCGACGGGCGGCGCGTCGCCGCTCCTGGCGGCGCTCCTGCGCGATCGCATTGCCCGCGCCCTGCCTGAAAACCTCGGGGAGATCGTCGCCCGTGCCGAGCAGCTGCGCGCGGCGGGGGATCGCGAGGCGTACGAGCGGGAGTTGTGCGCCCTGTTGGAGGAATCATGAGGAAGCTGAAGATCGGAACGCGCGGCTCGGCGCTCGCCGTGGCGCAGGCGCGCCTTGTGCAGGACGCGTATTTGAAAAGGGGCGTGGAGAGCGAGCTGGTCATCGTCCGCACGCGCGGAGACGTTGACCGCTCCTCGCCGCTCTCTGAAATCGGGCGCGGCGCGTTCACCGATGTCTTTTCGGAGATGATCGCATCGGGCGAACTGGACGTTGCCGTGCATTCCGCCAAGGATCTGCCCACGGACGAGGCGCACGATGCATTTTTCTGCCTGCCGCGCGCCGACGCGCGCGACGCGCTCCTCTATCTTGCGGGACGGGAAGTTTTGCGCATCGGCACGGGCTCGCCCCGCCGCGCTGCCGCCGTGCAGGAACTGTTTCCGCAGGCGGACATTCTGCCCGTGCGCGGCAACGTCGATACGCGCATCCAAAAGATGCTCGCGGGCGAATATGACGCGCTCGTGCTCGCCTGCGCGGGGCTGGATCGCCTCGGCTTTGCGCATCCCGAAATCCGCGTCGAGCGCCTTGCGCCGACGGTATGCGTCCCCGCTGCCTGCCAGGGCATCATCGCCTTGGAAGGGGAGGCGGGACGGCTCGTTCACGATGCAGAAACGGGTGAAACTGCCCGCATCGAGCGCGCCTGCCAGCGCCTTCTGGGCGGCGGGTGCACGGGCGGCGTCGGCTGCTATTTTGACGGCACAACGCTCTATGTCCAGAAGGAGGGCGTCATCCGTTTCACCTCGTATTGCGACGCACGCGACATTTCGGCGCTCGCGGAGGCGTTTGCATGAACCGCGTCGTTTTGGTCGGCGCGGGCTGCGGCGAGGGAATGATCACATTGCGGGGCGCGCAGCTTCTCAGGCGTGCGGACTGCATCGTCTACGACGCGCTCCTCGACGAAGGATTGCTCGCCCTCGCGCCGCCCCGGTGCGAGAAGATCTGCGTCGGGAAGCGGGCGGGTGCGCACAGCATGGCGCAGGCGGAGATCAACGATCTGCTCGTCGCGTGCGGAAGGAAATACCCGCTCACCGTCCGCCTGAAAGGGGGCGATCCCTTCGTGTTCGGGCGGGGCGGCGAGGAACTTGCGGCGCTCGCCGAAGAGGGCATTGCCTGCGCCGTCGTCCCGGGCGTGACCTCTGCCGTCGCCGCCGCGGAGCTCGCGGGCATTCCCGTCACCCATCGCGGCGTCGCGCAGTCGGTGACGATCGTCACGGCGCACACCGCGCAGGGCGTGCCCGACTTCGGGAAGTTTGCCCAAATAGGGGGGACGCTCGTCTTTCTCATGGCAAAGGCGGCTTGTGCGCAGATCGCAGAGGGGCTGATCAAGGGCGGGTTTTCGCCGCAAACGCCCGCCGCGCTCATTTCGTGCGCGGGGACGCAGAACATGCAGGTGCGGCGCTGTGCCCTCGCAGAACTTGGAACGCTTGCCCGTGAACTGGAAGCGCCGCTGACCGCCGTCGTCGGCGAGGTGTGCAGTCCCCGTTTGTTGGGCGAAAATTTTGGCAACGTATTTGAAAAACCGATGCCAAGCGGCGCGCGTGTCGCCGTCGTCGGCACGCAGACGCACGTCGCGCATATGTCCGATGCGCTGCTTGCGCGCGGGCTTACGCCCCTGCACTGTCCGATCGGGCGCATTTCGCCCCTCGCTTTTGACGGCGTGTTTGCAGATCTTGCGGGCTACGACTTTTTGGCATTCACGTCCGCGAACGGCGTGGACGTGTTCTTTGAACGATGCCGCGCGCTGGGAATCGACCACCGCCGCTTTGCCCGTCACCGCTTTGCGGCGGTGGGGGAGCATACGGCGAACAGGCTCGCCGAGTTCGGCTTTCACGCCGATCTCGTCCCCGGGGCGCAGACGACGCGCGCGCTCACGGAGGCACTGAAAACTGTCGCCCCGCGCGAAAAGGTCGCCGTCCTGTGCGCCAAGGCGGGCAATCGGCTCCTTTCTGAGGCGGGTGTGCGCTACGATCTCTATGAGGTGATCTATGACCCCGATGCCCTGTCGCGTGCGGCGCGCACGGTGCAGACGGCAAAGTATGTGACGTTCGGCTCCTTCGGCGGCGCGAGCGCGTTTTTGGAGTTCGCGCCGCTGCCCGAAGGCGTGCGCGCGGTCTGCATCGGCGAGGAGACGGCAAAAGCGCTTCAAATGCGCGGCAAAACGCCGCTCGTAGCCGCCGTGCCGGGCGCGGAGGCAATGGCAGACAGGATTTTACAGGAGGAATCATGCAAAGACTGAGAAGACTGCGGCGCAGCGCTGCCATGCGCGATCTCGTCGCCGAGACGCAAGTGAGGACGGGTGCACTCATCTATCCGATTTTCGTCATCGACGGGGAAAATATCAGGGAGGAAGTTCCCTCCATGCCCGGGGTGTACCGCTATTCGGTCGATCGGCTGGAAGAGATCGTGGACGAGATGCTCGCCTGCAAGATCGGCGGGACGATGCTCTTCGGCGTGCCCGCGCACAAGGACGATTTAGGGAGTGAGGCATACGCGGAAGACGGCGTCGTCCAGCGCGCCATCCGCCGCATCAAGCAGCTTTGCGCGCAGAAGAGAGAAGCGCTGCTCGTCATCGCCGATATCTGCCTGTGCGAATACACTACGCACGGGCATTGCGGGGTGCTCTGCGGCGGCGACGTGGACAACGACGCGTCCCTGCCGCTGCATGCAAAGGCGGCACTGGCTGCCGTCAGAGCGGGGGCGGACATGGTCGCGCCCTCCTCGATGATGGACGGCGTGGTCGCCGCCATTCGTGAGGCGCTCGACGTGAACGGCTTTGCCGCTACGCCCATCATGGGCTACAGCGCCAAGTTTGCCTCCGTCTTCTATTCTCCCTTCCGCGACGCCGCGGACTCCGCTCCGCAGACGGGGGACAGAAGGGGGTATCAGATGGACTTCCGCAACGGGCGGGAGGCGCTGCGTGAGCTTGCAGCAGACGAGGCAGAGGGCGCGGATATCCTCATGGTCAAGCCCGCGCTCGCCTATCTGGACGTCGTACACGCGGCGCGGGCGCAGACCAGGCTGCCGCTCGCCGTCTACAACGTCAGCGGGGAGTATGCCATGGTCAAGGCTGCGGCGCGGGCGGGCATGCTGGATGAAAAGCGCGCCGTCACCGAACTTCTGACGGCGTTCTTCCGCGCGGGGGCGGACATCGTCATCACCTATCACGCGCTGGACTGGGCGCACTGGCAGCGGGAGCATTCCGCACAGTAACCGAGAGGCAGGATATGAGCGAGAATCAACAGTATTTTGAACGGGCGAAAAGGATCATCCAGGGCGCCGTCAATTCCCCCGTGCGCGCCTTCCGCGCCGTCGGACGCACGCCCCGCTTTATCCGCGAGGCGAAGGGGGACACGATCACCGACGTCGGGGGCAAAAGTTATACCGACTATGTGATGAGCTGGGGTCCGCTCGTTTTAGGGCACGCGCGCGAGGAGGTCGTCCGCGCGGTCACGGACGCCGCAGCAAGAGGCCTCTCCTACGGCGCACCCACGGGCAGAGAGACGGAGCTCGCCGAGGAGATTGGCGCCGCCTGCCCGCACATGGAGCTTGTCCGCCTCGTCAACTCGGGCACGGAGGCGACCATGTCCGCCGTGCGCGTCGCGCGCGGCTATACTCGGCGGGAGAAGATCGTCAAATTTGCGGGTAACTATCACGGGCATTCGGACGGCCTGCTCGTCAAAGCGGGCTCGGGGTGTTTAACGGGCGCCGTGCCGGACAGCCTCGGCGTCCCGCGCGGGTATGCTGCAGAGACGCTCGTCGCGCAGTACAACGACCTTGCAAGCGTGCGTGCACTCTTTGAGGCCAACCGCGGGGAGATTGCCTGCGTCATCGTCGAGCCCGTCGCCGCCAATATGGGCGTCGTCCCGCCCGAGGAGGGCTTTTTGCAGGGACTGCGCGCGCTCTGTGATCAAAGCGGGGCGCTGCTCATCTTTGACGAGGTCATCACGGGCTTCCGCGTCGCCTACGGCGGCGCGGCGGAGCGCTATGGCGTGACACCCGACCTTGCGGCGTACGGCAAGATCGTGGGCGGCGGCATGCCGCTTGCAGCCTACGGCGGGCGGCGGGAGATCATGTCCGTCGTCGCGCCGCTGGGCGGCGTGTACCAGGCGGGGACGCTGTCAGGGAACCCCGTCGCGACGGCGGCGGGGCTTGCGACGCTTCGCATCCTGCGCGAGGGAAGAGAGAATATTTACCCCGCATTGGAGGAGAAGGGGGCATATCTGGAAGAAGCGTTCCGCGCGGCGGGCGTGCCCGCCACGCGGGTCGGCTCCATCCTCACACCCTTCTTTGCAGCGCGCGCACCCAAAAATTACGCCGAGGCGTGCGCCTGCGACACGGCGGCGTTCGCGCGCTACTTCGGCGCGATGCTGGACGCGGGGCAGTACGTCGCGCCTTCGCAGTTCGAGGCAATGTTCGTCTCTGCCGTTCACACCAAGCAGCACCTGCAGGAGACGGCCTCCGCAATCGCTGCGGCCGTCAGAGCGGCGCGCGAAGCGGCGCCCATATAAGCGCGCGGGAGGAGATCATGCGGACGCGCTATCCGATCGATCGGAGCTTTGGGATCTTTTCCAGGGTATCGCCGCCGTTCGGGCGGGGGATCTTCGCGCTTGCGCGCGCAGCGCTCTCCCTTGTGAAAAAGGGCAGCAGAGGCGTTTCGGTGCGTCGCGTCACAATCGCGGGAAAAGTGCCCGTGCGCGCCTTTCTCATCTCGCCAAAAGGGGAAAAGGGAAAACTGCCCTGCCTTGTCTATTTTCATGGCGGCGGGTTTGTGTTCAAAGCGGCAGGATATCATTACCGGAACGCCGCGGCATATGCGTGGACGGGGTGCCGCGTGCTCTTCGTTGACTACCGCCTCGCGCCGAACTATCCCTGTCCCGCGCCCAACGAGGACTGTTTTGCGGCGTATGCGTGGGCGGCGGAGCATGCAGACGCAGTCGATGCAGGCTTTTTCCGATACGCCCATGTGGAACGCGCGGCTGAACAAAAAAATGTGGCAGTACTATCTTGCGGACGGGCAGTATTCCTCCCCCGCGGAGGAGGCGGACGTCAGCTTTTTTCCGCCGACCTATCTGGAGACGGCACAGTTTGACTGTCTGCATGATGAAGGCGTTGCCTTTGCGGAAAAATTGCGTGAACAGCATGTGCCCGTGACGCTGCGGGAGACAGTGGGCACGATGCACGGGCATGACATCGTGCGGAAAAGCAGGGTCACGAAGGAGAGCGTCATGGCGCGGTGCGCGGCACTCGCCGCTGCGCTCGGGACGCGAAGCGATCAGTCGCGACAAAAATAAATCACGACAAGAAAAACGGGACGCTTGTTCGAAGCGCCCCGTTTTTTGGGAAAAATAATTAAATATCTCGTGTTAATATCTCGTGCGAATGCTCCCGCGCGGGCAAGCCTCAGCGCACTTGCCGCAGTTTACGCACTTGTCGTAGTCGATGACGGGAAGATTGTCCTGCATCGTGATCGCGCCCTGCGGACAGACGCGCGCGCACTTGCCGCAGGCGATGCAGCCCACCTTGCAGGCATCCATGACCGCCTTGCCCTTCGCGTGCGAGGAGCAGGCGATATAGACCCTGGCGTCGGCGGGGATGCGCGAGAACAGCTTCTTGGGGCAGGCGAGCATGCACGCCCCGCAGGAGATGCACTTGTCGTCCGTCTGCGCACAGCCGCCGGGAAGGGAGATGGCGCCCTCGGGACAGACGCGGGAGCAGTTGCCGTCCCCCAGGCACCCGTATTTGCAAGACTTATGTCCGCCCGCGAGCTTGTTTTCCTCGGCGCAGTCCTTTGCGCCGTTGTAGGTGAACGCGTCCGCGGCATTTTGCCCGCCCGCGCAGTGGCAGACGCTCACGGTCGGCTTGCCCGCAGAGAAGGGGACGCCGAGGATCTCGGCGATCGCCGCCTTCTGCGCGGTTTCCGTGACGTGGCAGTCGGAAAGGGTCGCTTCGCCTTTGGCGAGCTTTTCGGCAAAGCCCGAACAGCCCGTGCAGCCGCACCCGCCGCAGTTGGCGCCGGCGAGGTGGGAGAGGATGCTTTCCACCTTCTCGTCCGCGTTGGTCTTGCAGAACTTGGCGACGAGCAGGATGCACACAGTGAGCAGGACGGCGATCGCGGCAAAGATGCCGATGACGATGCCGACCTGTCCCCATTGCACTTGAGCAAGAAGAAGAGTTTGCATAGTTCCTCCTTACAGCAGCGCAAAGACGTAGAACGCCATTGCCATAAAGCACGCCGCGACCATCGTGATGGGAAAGCCCTTCATACACTTCGCAACGGGCATTTTTTCCAGCTTCTCCCGAACGCCGCCCATGAGGAGCATGGCAAGTGTAAATCCAAGCCCCGAGCAGAGCGCGTACAAAAGCGCAAAGCCGAGGTTCATGGAGATGCCCACAGCCACGCCGCTGACGATCTCGGAGACGTCATTGACGAGCAGCAGTTCCGCAACGCCTAAGATTGCGCAGTTGGTCGTGATGAGGGGCAGATAGATGCCCATCGAGCGATAGAGCGCGGGGGAGATCTTTTCAATGATCTTTTCCAGCATCTGCACGAGCGCCGCAATGACGAAGATGAAGAAGATGATCTCCAGGTATTCGATATGGAGCGGCACCATGATGTACATGTACAGCGGGTAGGTGACGAGGGTTGCAAGTAACATGACGAGCGTCACCGCAACGCCCATCGAGAGCGCGCTGTTGGTCTTTTTGGAGACGCCCAAAAAGGGGCAGATGCCGAGGAACTTTACCAGAATGAAGTTCTGTGAAAAGACGGCGGAGATGACGATGAGCAAAATTGTCGTAGCCATTTAATTGCCCTCCTTTTCGGTTGTTTCGCTCACGGGCGGGAGCGGTTCGTCCCCCGCAGGCATGCGCAGTGTGCGCATCTTTCTGACGCGCCGCGCCTGTTCCATCTTGTTGGTCACGAGCACAAAGAGCGCGATGCAGATGCCGTACACGAAGAACGCGCCCGCGGAGTTGGTGAAGAATCCGATTTTGAAGTCCATCACCTGAATGCCGAAGAAGGAGCCGCTGCCCAAAAATTCGCGGATGATGCCGATGAACGTGAGTGCAAACGTCAGTCCTAAACCCGTTGCAATGCCGTCGATCGCGCTGTCAAGCACGGGATTCTTGCTCGCAAACGCCTCCGCACGCCCCAGGATGACGCAGTTGACGACGATGAGGGGCAGGAATACGCCCATGGAGTCGTACAGGTCCGGGATGTACTTGTCCAGCACCATTCTAAGCAGCGTGACCATCGTCGCGATGATGACGACAAAGGCGGGAATGCGCACCGTGTTGGGGATGACCTTGCGCAGCAGGGAGATGAGCACGTTGCTTAAAAGCAAAACAACAGTGACAGAGATTCCCATGCCGAAGCTGTTGATTGCGGAAGTGGACATGGCGAGCGTCGCACAGGTGCCCAGCACCAGTTTGAACGTCGCATTGTTGGTGATGAGACCGTCGTATGCGATCTTGCCGTATTTCTTTGCGTTCATGCCTGACCTCCCGAGATGACGTTGCGGAAGCACGCGAGCGCCGTATTGACGGCGTTGACCATCGCGTTAGATGTCTCGCTCGCGCCCGCCACAACGTTATTGAGCGCATCGGAAGAATTTTCGATCGCCGTAAAGTAGCCGCCCGCCGCGATCGCTTCGTTCTGCGAAGTGAAGTAGTCGTAATAACTGTTTGAAAAATTGGAGATGAGCGTCTGTCCGTCGTTGGTGTCGTAGACGACCTTCTCGATGCCGGTGAGGGTGCGTGTGCCGTCCGCGGAAGTTTCGCAGGCGATGACCACCCACAGCGTCACCGTTCCCGAACCGCCCGAATAGCCGCCGTAGCCCGTCGTGTGCAGGAGATAGTTGCCGTCGTCCACGACCAGATACGCTTCCTCCACCTGACCGTTGTTGTAGGACTTCTGTTCGTCGGTGAGCGCAAGTTCCTGTGTTTCGACCTCCGCGCCGTAGATCTTGGCGATGGAGCGGGCAAAGCGCTCCTCGTCGGAGACAAAGAAGATATCGTTGCAGATGGCGAGCAGAACGCCCGCGACGAGCACGATCGCGATGAGCACCGCGAGGCTCTTGAAGGCGTTGCTCCTGAAAAACTGTTTGACCGTCATTGCTTCGCCCTCCTGGTTTTAACGGAGCCGAAGGGGCGGGGCCTGATGACGAGGTCGAGCAGGAACACGACGAAGTTCATCAAAAAGATCGCAAAGGAGACGACCTCGATGCCGACCGCCTTTCTCAGTCCCGCCGTGAAAAGCCCGAGCGCGATGAAGTAGATGATATTGCCAAGCGTCGTCTTGGGGGTGGTCACATAGTCGGTCGCCATGAAGATCGCGCCCAGGAACAGCCCGCCCGAGAAGATCGCCTCCGCAAACAGGTTGATGCCGAACCCGCCCTCCAATGCCATCGCGAACAGTCCCGTGGTGACGATATACAACAGGGGCAGATACCACTTGATGACGCCGCGCACGCACAGGTAGAGATATCCGACGAGGAGTGCGAGTTTGCACGTCTCGCCGATGCAGCCCGCAACGCCCGTGCCGAGGAAGAGATCGAGCGCCGAGAGCATGGGCTGCCCGCTCAGAAAGTTTCCAAGTTGTGTCGAGCCCGCCGAGGGGTCAAAGTTTGCGGCGTCGGTTGCTATGGGGCCGAAGTTCGCCGCGGGGTACATGGTCATCGCCGTAAAGGAGATGAACAGCATGATCCTGCCCGCAAGCGCGGGGTTGACAATATTTTTGCCCGTACCGCCGAACAGCATTTTGGCAACGCCGACGGCAAAGATGCTCCCGATGAGGGGCATGTACCAAGCCTCGATCTGCGCGGGCAGACAGAGCGCGAGTAAGAGCCCCGTGACGAGGGAGGTGAGGTCAAACTGACGGAAGAAGTCTTTGAGTATGCCGCTGTCCGTCCAGACCTTGTGCTGAATGAGGTACCACACAAGCTCGGTGAGGAAGGCGCCCGCCAGGGAGATCGCGATGAATACCGCCGCTTCCCAGCCGAAGAACACGATGCCCGCCGCACTTGCGGGGAGCAGGGCGATGAGGACGTCCAGCATGATCGTCCGTGTGGTGCGCCGCGTCTTGATGTGCGGCGCCGGGGATACGATGAGATTCATGCCTTCCTCCTGAGTTCGGATTTTGCCGTCTTGATCGCCTGTGCGAGCGGTCTGTGCGCGGGGCAGATATACGAACACGCGCCGCATTCGATGCAGGCAAGCACGCCGCCGTACTTTGCCGCGTTGTCATATTCCTTTGCGTCGGTGTAAAATTCCGTCTGCATGGGCAGCAGCTTCATGGGACACACGTCCGCGCACCTGCCGCAGTTGATGCAGGGCGTGGGGTCGTAGACCGCGGTCTCGCTGCCCGCCAAAAAGAGGAACCCGCCCGTCGTCTTGGTGACGAGGGCCTCCGTGCCCGTGAGCGCCGTGCCCGTCATGGGTCCGCCCTCCACGAGTTTGACGGTGTCCTCCGCCGCGCCGCACGCCTGTGCGAGGACGGAAAGGGGGGTGCCGATCGGGCAGAGCAGGTTTTTCGGGTTTTTCGCGCCCTCGCCCGTCACGGTCACGACGCGCTCGATGAGCGGCTTGCCCAGTTCCACCGCCTCGCAGACGGCAAACGCGGTGGCGACGTTCTGCACGATGACGCCGACGTCCGCGGGAAGTTTGCCGAGCGGCACTTTGCGCCGCGTACAGCAGTAGATGAGCTGCTTTTCCGCGCCCATCGGGTACTGCTTTTTGAGCGGCACGACGGGCAGCTTGGTCTGTTCGAACGCCGCAATGGCTTCAGGCTTGTTCTTTTCGATCGCGATGAGCACCTGACTGGCGCCCAGCGCCGCGGCGAGATACTTTGCGCCGCGCACGATTTCGTCGGTCTTTGCGCGCATCAGAGCGTCGTCGCAGGTGAGGTAGGGCTCGCACTCCGCGCCGTTTACGATGAGCGTATCCACGGGTACGGACGGGCGGAGCTTGACGTGCGTCGGGAAGCCCGCGCCGCCCATGCCGACGATGCCGCATTCCTCGAGACGATCTCTGATCGCCTCCGGGGCGAGACCCGTCAGAGGCGGCAGATACGCCGTCTCCTGCGCCTTGTCAGGCGCGATGACGACGCAGGGGATGGTTCCACCCCGTCCGTCGGGCATTTCGCCGACGCGCGTCACCGTGCCCGCGACGCTCGCGTGCACGTTTGCGGAGACAGCGCCGCTCGCTCTTCCGATGCATTGTCCCTTTTTGACGGTCTCTCCCGCCGCGACGATCGCCTGCGCGGGCGCGCCGATATGGCGGGACAGGGGGATATGTACTTCGCCCGTCACGGCAAGCGGCTCAATGGGCAGATGCGCCGTGCGGGATTTATGCCCCGCGAGCCGCACGCCGCGGAAAAAGGGCGCAGCTTTGCGTTTCACTTGATTCCTCCTTTGTCTCTGTCCTGCGGCAGGATGCGCGCAGGCAGCAATTTCAATGTATAAGTCACCGCAAACCCGACGACCGCGCCCGAGACCGCGCCCAAAAGGCACAGATAGGGGGCATAGCCGAAGAGCTGCGCTGTTCCCGCAAGGGCGCAGTAGACGGACAGCTGGACGAGGTTGTGGAGCACCGCGCCCGTGACGCTGACGGCGACAAAGCTGATGCGCGGCACGAGCAGCAGCATCAGCCTGCATGCGCACACACAGAGAAGTCCCGCCGTCGTGCTGTAGAGCATCATGGAGACATTCCCCGCGAACAGGCTGCCCAGAAAGGTGCGCACAAGCACCACGACGAGGGCGTCGGGCAACCCGTACAGCACGAGCGCGAGCATGGAAAAGATATTGGAAAGCCCAAGCTTCGCGCCCGGAAGATAGGGGATGGGGATGAGGCTCTCCAGTAAAAATGCGACCAGCCCCAGTCCCGTGAGGATGCCGAGCATCGCGATGCGTCTGCCCGCATTCCCGCCATGTTGTGATCTCATGTATTCTATTATAATTTGATTTTTCAAAAAGTCAAGGCTTCACGCCGCGCGCGCCGCGAAAAGTGCGCGCCGTGCGCCCGCTTGACAAGTCGGTCGTATTCATGATATACTGCACATATGCAAACGATTTACGATGTCATCGTTGTGGGCGGCGGCATTGCAGGGTACTCTGCCGCGCTCACGCTGCACAGTCTCAAACGAAACACCCTCTGGCTGGGCGCCGATCTGCTCGGCGAAAAGCTGCGCGCGGCGGAATATGTGCGCAACTATCCCGCCATGCTCGGTAACGGCGCGCTGTTTGCCGCCCGCATCGAGGAACAGATGAAACATGAGGGCATCTCGCTCACCAGGGCGCGCGTGGACGGCATCTACGCGGGCGAACCCTTCACGCTCACGGCGGGCGAGCAGGTCTTTTCCGCGCGTGCGGTCATTCTGGCGACGGGCGTGGAGACGGCGGGCGCGGTCAAAGGGGAGGAATCTTTCCTCGGACGGGGCGTGAGCTACTGCGCCGTGTGCGACGGCGCGCTCTACCGCGGCAAGACGATCGCCGCCGTCCTCTCCGATCGCAAGTTTGCAGAGGAGGCGGAGTACCTTGCAGGCTTTGCGAGGGAGGTGCACGCCTTCTGCCTCTATCCCGACGCGTCCTTCCATGCCGCAAACATTGTCGTGCACTACGAAAAGCCGCGCGCCGTCGAGGGCGGTATGCGCGTGGAAAAGCTTCTTCTGAAAGGGGGCGAGCTTCCCGTGGACGGCGTGTTCTTCTTAAAGAACGCGGCGCCTCCCGCCGCGCTCGTCGGCGGGCTGGAAGTGGAAGGCGGCGCGGTCAAGGTCGGGCGGGACATGTCCACCAATCTGCGCGGGCTGTTCGCCGCGGGCGACGTCACGGGCAGGCCCTACCAGTACGCCAAGGCGGCGGGAGAGGGGCTGGTCGCTGCCTATTCCGCGCACGCATTTTTACAGGAAAACAGGGCATGAGCGTCGCAGAGATCGAGCGTTCCATTATCAAAAAATTCCGCAAGGAGATCTGGTGTCCCTTTGTAAAGAGCGTCAAGCAGTACGAACTGCTGCAGGAGGGGGACAGGGTCGCGGTGTGCATTTCGGGCGGGAAGGATTCCTTCCTGCTCGCCAAGTGCATGCAGGAACTGTGCCGCCACGGAAAATATGAGTTCGGGCTGGAGTTCATCGTCATGGATCCCGGCTACGCGCCGCAGAACAGGCAGCGGATCGAGGAGAATGCGCAAAAACTCGGCGTCCCCGTGCGCATCTTTGCAAGTGATATCTTCGCCGTGGTGGACAGTGTGCAGACGGGCTCCGCGTGCTACCTCTGCGCGCGCATGCGCCGCGGCTACCTCTATGAATTTGCCAAGAAATGCGGCTGCAACAAGATTGCCCTGGGGCATCACTTTGACGACGTCGTCGGCACGACCCTTTTGAGCATGCTCTACGGCGCGGAAATCAAGACGATGATGCCCAAGCTCCGCTCGACGGGACACCCGGGCATGGAACTCATCCGTCCGCTGTATGCCGTCCGCGAACGCGATATCGTGCGCTGGGCGCAGGACAACGACCTGCACTTTCTCAACTGCGCCTGCCGCTTTACCGAGCGGGTGGCGAATAAAGAAGAGGAGAGCAAGCGGCGGGAGATGAAGCAGCTTCTTGCCCAAATGGAGAGGAGCAATCCAGAGGCGGCGAACAATATCTTCCGCAGCATGCACAATGTCGCGCTGGACTGCATCGTCGGCTGGCGCAGGGAGGGAAAGCGCGGCAGCTTTCTGGATGAATACTGAGATTTTGCAGAAATTTACAATATTTTTTGCAAATGTACTTGAAAATCGGATGCATTCATCGTATAATATCATCATCGGGAGGCGAATCGTGACCGTTCGGCAGTTGCAGGAATACCTGGAAGTGGAAAAGTGGAAGGACAGCGAAAATCGCCGCGCCGACATGTGCGGGCGGTATCAGCGCTGCCGATACTGCGTGCGCACGGAGGAGATGTCCTGCGCCATGGCATATTCCAGGTTGGTTTCCATGCGCACCTCTGACGTGCCCGATCCCATTCCCGAATGGCTGTTGCCCGATCCGCCCGTTGCCGAGGTGTTCGGAACGGAGCTCGTATCGGAGGAGGAGTCGCCCGTTTTGCAGGCAACAAGCCCTGAGCACCGCGTCCTTGTGCGCGGGAAGGGGGATATTGTCCTCTGCAGGCTGAAAAAGCGCGCCGTGCAGCAGGATGAGGCCGAGGAAGCAACAACGGCGTAAGCCGGGAAGATACACAAGAAAAATTTTAATTGTAAGGAGGATTCAGGGTTTTTCCCATGGACAGTAGAACGATCGGACTATTGATCGCTCTTGTCGTGCTTGTCATCCTGTCGGGCTTATTCAGCGCCACAGAGACGGCATACACAAGTTTTTCTGCGGTGCGTATGCGACGCTTTGCCAAGCGAAAACGTACCGCGCGCATGGCGTTCCGCCTGAGCGCAGACTACAATCGGATCCTGACGACGCTTCTTGTCGCAGACAACATTGTCAATATCGCGTCGGCAACGATCGGCACGCTCATTTTTACCTCGCTCATGGGCGAGGAGCTCGGCTCGGTCATCTCCACCGTCGTCGTCACCGTAGTTTTGCTCATTTTCGGCGAGATCACGCCCAAACTGCTTGCCAAGCGCCTGCCTGAGGCATTCGCTTGTGCGGCTGCATATCCTTTGTCTGTGCTGATCTGCCTTTTCCTGCCGTTCGTCTGGCTGTTCGAACTGTGGAAGAAGGTCGTTTTTTATGTCTTCCGTTTGGACAAAAAGGAGCCTCGTCTCACCGAGGAGGAGTTCAAGATGCTCGTCTCGGACGTCAGAGAGGAGGGCGTTCTCAACGACACCGAGCAGGAGCTCATTCACAGGACGCTGCGCTATGACGAGCTCACCGTCGCCGACTGCATGATCCCGTTGGAGCGCGTCGTGGCGGTGGACGTGCGCGAGAACGACCGCGTCGTCTTTCGCGTCTTCCGCGAGACCAACTTCTCCCGCCTTCCCGTCTATAAGGGGACAAAGGGCAATATCGAGGGCGTTTTGTACCGCGCCGACTTCTATGAAAACATGCTCGCGGGCAGGCGGGACTTCGACAATATCATCCGCCCCGTCTCTGCGGTCGCGCCCGACGAGAAGGTGTCCGATCTGATGGAGCGCCTGCGCACGATGCGCGAGCACATGCTCGTCGTCGGCTCGGAGGACGACGCGCTGGGCATCATCACGCGCGAGGATATGATTGAAGAGCTCATCGGCGATATGGACGACGTGTACGATATGACCCCTGTCACATCGCTGCCCACGCCCGAGCCAGAGCCGCCCGAAGATGAGGAGGTGACGTCATGACGCCCGCTATGATCGGCATGCTCATCGCGCTCGTGGCGCTTATCGCCATGTCCGCCTTCTGCAGTGCGACGGAGACCGCCTATACAAGCTTTTCCGAGATGCGCATGCGCCGCTATGCCAAGAAGAGGCGCACGGCGCGCATCGCGCTCCAACTGAGCGAGCGCTACAACCGCGTTCTGACGACGCTGCTCATCGGCAACAATATCGTCAACGTCACGACCTCTACCGTCGCAACGCTCCTCTTTGTCGGGCTGTTCGGGGAGGATTTGGGCGCAGTGCTCTCCACCGTGATCGTCACGATCGTCGTTCTCATCTTCGGCGAGGTCACGCCCAAGACGGTCGCAAAGGCGATGCCGGAGGCGTTTGCCTGCTTCGCCGCTTACCCGCTCTGGGTGCTTGCCAAGATCTTCTTCCCGCTCTCGTGGCTGTTCGGCAAGTGGGAAAAGCTCATCTTCCATATCTTCCGGCTGGACAAAAAGGAGCCCAAGTACACCGAAGCGGAGTTCAAAATGCTCGTCTCGGACGTCAGGGAGGACGGCGTTCTCAACGATACCGAGCACGAGCTCATCCGCAGGACGCTCCGCTTTGACGATCTGCACGTCGGCTCGTGCATGATCCCGCTCGACAGGGTCGCCGCGGTCAGCGTCTATGAGCAGGACAGACGCATCTATAACCTGTTCCGCGATACCAACTTCTCGCGTATTCCCGTCTATGAAGGGGAAAAGCGCAACATTGTCGGCATTTTGTACCGCGCGGACTTCTATGAACACCTGCTCATGCGCAAAAAGGGCATCGTGGAGCTTGTGCGGCCCGTCACGTTCACGACGACGGACGTCAAGGTCTCCGCGCTCTTAAAGCAGGCGCAGGCGGACCGCGTGCACATGTTCGCGGTCGGCACGCGCGGCAATGCAATCGGGCTGATCACACGCGAGGACATGATCGAAGAGCTGCTCGGCGACGTGGACGACAAGTACGATTTGACGCCCGTCACCTCGCCGCTGCATCCCGTCGTCCCCGAGGCGGGGACGGAGGAGGAAGAGGAATGAAGCTGTCCGTTCCCGTCGCGTCGGGCGTCGAGGCGTCCGTCAAGCGGCAGTTAAAGCAGCTCGGGTACGGGGACTGTCCCGCCCTGCAGGGCAGGATCCGGCTGGAGGGCGGCTGGCAGGACGTGGCGCGCCTCAACGTCAACCTGCGCGCGGGCGAGCGGGTGCTCATTGAACTTGCCGAGTTTTCCGCGCCCGATTTTGACGCGCTCTTTGAGGGCGTGCGTGCCATCCCGTGGGAGGAGTACCTGGGCGCGCACAGCCGCATCCTCATGGACGGCAAGTGCGTGGAGAGCAAGCTGATGGCGATCAAGGCATCGGGCGGCGTCGCCAAAAAGGCGATCGTCGAGCGCCTGCGCGCAAAGCTCGGTGTGAATACGCTGGACGAGCGCGGACCGCGCGCCGTCGTGGGCATCTTTATCGTCGGGGACAGGGCGAGCGTCACGCTGGATACCACAGGCGACGGGCTGCACAAGCGCGGCTATCGGGTCAGGACGTATTCCGCGCCGCTCAGGGAGACGACCGCCGCCGCGATGGTGGAGAGTTCCTTTTTCCGCGCGGGTAAGCCGTTTGCCGACGTGTTTTGCGGCAGCGGCACCATTCCCATCGAAGCGGCGCTCTACATGCGCAGCATTGCGCCCGGGAGAAACCGCACTTTTGATTTTGCGCATTGGCAGTGCGCGCCCGGCGTCCTGGAGGGCGCGCGCGAGGAGGCGCGCGACCTGGAGAACCACGCGCCGCTGCCGCCCGTTGAGGCGAGTGATATTTCTCGCGAGGCGGTCGAGATCGCAAAATTTCATGCCGCGCGCGCGGGCGTCGCGGACGATATCCGTTTTTGCGTGCGCGATATGCGCGCGTTTACGAGCGGCGAGCGCTGCGGCGTCATGATCAGCAACCCGCCCTATGGCGAGCGGCTCAAGGCTTCTGACCTGCAGGGACTGTACCGCGACTTCGGGAAAATGTATCGTTCATTGCCCGACTGGAGCTGCTGCTTTCTCTCCTCCTACGAGGGCGCTGAGCGCGCGTTCGGCGGGAGGGCGGAAAAAAAGCGCAGGCTGTGGAACGCGGGCATCGCCTGCACATTGTATTCCTATTTCGGCGCCCCGCCCGCCGTAAAATCTCTGTGAAACTGCCGCCCGTGTCAAGGAACGGAGATTGTTAAGTGAGAAGATTGTGAATTTGTAAAAAATCACTTTGATTGGGTTGACAACTGCAGGGAATGTATCTTATAATAAATATTGTTCAGAATCCTACAAAAAACAAGGAGAAATCAGGGTATGGAAATCAACGAATATCTCATCAAGAGTTTTGAGCTGATGCGGAGTCTGGAAAACATCGACTTCTTTGACGGGGTCACCAACCTTTCCCGCACGGAGTTTCATCTGCTCCGGGAAGTCATTCTGGAGGCGGAAAAGGGGAAGAACATCATTTCTTCCGAGCTTGCGCGCCGCCTCGGGATCACCCGTTCGGCAGTCTCTCAGATCGTGACCAAGATGGAACAGCGCGGGATCGTCAAACGCGTCGCCTCTCCCACGGACAGGAAGATCGCGTATATCTGCCTTTCGGAGAGCACGATGGCGGTATTCGAGGAGCAGTGCCGGCACGCCAACGAGACGATGCAGCGCATCGTCGATATCTACGGGGAAGATAAGATCAGGATCTTTTTTGAGGAGTACGACGCACTGCGCAAGGTCGTCGATCAGGTCATGAAAGAGCGCGAACAGTCAAAGCAGTGAGCGACGAAGGCTTTGATCTCATTGCAAATTGTCCATGTTGAAACTTTCTGAGATCACAAAGGAATATAAAGTCGCGTCGGGAACGGTGCACGCCCTTAAGGGCGTGAGCCTTGCGTTCCGCGAGAACGAGTTCGTCTGTGTGCTCGGTCCTTCGGGCTGCGGCAAGACGACGCTGCTCAATATTATCGGCGGACTTGACCATTATACGACGGGCGACCTTGTCATTCAGGGTCGCTCGACCAAACATTTCAGGGACAGAGACTGGGATGTCTACCGCAATCACCGCATCGGGTTTATCTTCCAGTCCTACAACCTCATCCCGCACCAGACGGTGCTGGGCAACGTCGAGCTCGCGCTCACCATTGCGGGCGTGGGCAGAGAGGAGCGCAAGGAGCGCGCAAAGCAGGCCTTAGAGCGTGTCGGGCTCGGGAACGAATTGGATAAAAAGCCCAATCAGCTCTCGGGCGGACAGATGCAGCGCGTCGCCATTGCGCGTGCGCTCGTCAACAATCCCGATATCCTGCTCGCGGACGAACCGACGGGCGCGCTCGATTCGGAGACGAGCGTCCAGATCATGGAGCTCATCAAGGAGATCGCGGGCGACCGGCTCGTCATCATGGTCACGCACAATCCCGAACTCGCCTATCAGTACGCCTCGCGCATTGTGCGCTTGAAGGACGGGTTGGTAGAGTCTGACTCCGCGCCCTATGAAGAGGAGGGCGTCCAAACTGCCGAAGTGACGGACGAGGCGGAGCATGCGCCTTCCTCGCAGCAGGAAGCGCCGCAGACGGGAAAAAAGAAAAAGAAGCTGCGCGCCCGCATGAGCTTTCTGACCTCGCTCGCACTCAGCGCCAGGAACCTGCTCACCAAGAAGGGGCGCACAATTTTAACCTCGGTTGCGGGCAGCATCGGCATCATCAGCGTCTGCCTCGTACTGGCGCTCTCCAACGGTTTCAATAACTACATCCGTCAGACAGAAGAGGATATGTTATCCTATTATCCCGTTACAATTTCGGAAAGCTCTTTTGATCTGGCCTCGGTGATGACCTCCTTTACCTCGCCGCAGGATATGCCCGATATGTCCCGGCTGGACGATAAGGTCTATATCGATTCCTTCCTCACCAGTCTTGCCAACGGCATGGCAGCCACCAACAATATCTCCGATGAATACGTCGCTTATCTGGAGGCAATGGATTCCTCATGGTATTCGGAGATCATGTACAGCTACGGCGCGAGCATTTCCGATAATCTCTTCCTGCAGGCGGAGACCTTCCCTGACGGCGACAATACCGCGACCGAGCTGACGACGCGCTCTCTTTCCAACCTGAAGAGCAAGTATATCACCGACCTCATGGCGTTTGCCTCGCAGTACAGTTCCCTCATCGGCTTTGCCGACTACTTTACCGGCGTTGTCAACGTCATGCCGGGGACTTCGGATAACGCCAACCAGGGGTATGGGGAGTATGTAAAATCACAGTACGATATCGTTGCGGGGACCTTCCCGCAAAACGAGAATGAGGCCGTGCTTGTCGTCGGGCAGAACAATCAGGTCACAGACCTGACGCTGGCGCAGCTCGGACTTCTGAGCGAAGATCGCTTCATGGATCTGTTCAACCTCGGCGACGAGGATGCGGAAGTGGAGGTCGACGAGGACGCCGACCTGCTGGATATTTCCGATATTCTCGGCAAGGAATACAAGCTTTTCTATAATGATGCGGTCTATACGCGAAACGAGGACTGGACGCAGATGTCCTATTTCGGCGGGCAGTACCCGTTTACCTATCAGGGACAGATGACGGACGACAGCGCATTCCACGCAGAGGGCGACGACGGCATCAACATAAAGATCACGTGCATTCTTCGCTTAAATGAGGATTATTCCTACGGCTGCCTTTCCCCGGGACTCAACATTACGGAAAAGACGGGGCAGACGTATATCCGGGGCAATCTCAACTCCGCGATTGTCAACTGGATGAAGAGCGACGAGGCGAAACTCAGCTATGGCGGAACGGATATCTATCTGATGCCCGTTGCAACGGAGAACATGACCGGAAACTACACGCTCTATGAGATCATGGGGCAGAGCGTCTACGTTGCCCAAACGCCGGACGATGCAATCAAAACGCTGGGCGGAAGCGACATCGTGAGCCGCATCGCGATCTACGCAAACGACTTCGACAATAAGGAGCTTGTTCTCAACTATCTCGACCAGTGGAACACTGACCATGATTATAGTGACGAGGCGCGCTCCATGCAGATCACTTACACCGATACGGTGGGCATGCTGATGAGCATCATGCAGACGATGATCGATATCATCACCTATGTGCTCGTCGCCTTCACGGCGATCTCGCTCATCGTGTCCTCGGTCATGATCGGCATCATCACCTACGTCTCGGTCGTTGAGCGCGTCAAGGAGATCGGTGTTCTCCGTTCGCTCGGCGCGCGCAAGCAGGATATCCGCAACCTGTTCAATGCGGAGACCTTCATCATCGGGCTTGCGGCGGGACTCATCGGCATTGCCATCTCCTATGTGCTCTGCATCGTCATCAGCCTTGTGCTGGAGTCGCTGACGGGAATCGGCGGGATCGCCTCGCTGCCCGCGCTGACGGCATTCATCATGGTCTGCGTCAGCGTCGTCCTGACGCTCATCTCGGGGCTCATCCCCGCGCAGTCCGCAGCCAAGAAGGACCCCGTCATCGCGCTGCGCTCCGAATAAAAGGGGCGGCCTTTGTCCATACTGTCGGTACTACATGGAGCGAGGCTTACGATGGCGAAGAAAAAGATCAAAAAACTTACC
>DXBS01000053.1 GCA_019116405.1 Candidatus Gallimonas intestinigallinarum
TCCTGCCAGCACGTCTCATACCGCTCCTTATCATTCTTGTAGAGCTCGATGAGCTTGTCTGCCACCTTCTTGGTGATGTGCTTGGCGATCTTTTGCACCTGACGGTCATTCTGCAGGAAGGAACGCGACACGTTGAGCGGGATGTCGGGACAGTCGATGACGCCGTTGAGAAGCATCAGGAACTCGGGAATGACTTCCTTGATGTTGTCCGCGATGAATACTTGATTGCAGTACAGCTTGACCTTCCCGCGCTCCAACTCCACCTGCTTTTTGACCTTGGGGAAGTACAGAATACCCTTCAGGCGGAAGGGATATTCCATGTTGAGGTGGATCCAGAAGAGCGGCTCGTTGAAGTCGGCAAAGGTGTCGCGGTAGAAGTCCTTATACTCCTGCTCCGTGCAATCCTTGGGCTGCTTTAAGTAGAGTGGCTGCGTCGTATTGACGGGCTTTTCGTCCTCTTTGCCCGTGGGGTTGAGATAGATCTCATAGGGCATGAAAGAACAGTACTTTCTGAGAAGCTGGCGGATTGTCCCCTCTTTCAGGTACTCCTTTTCGTCGTCGGCAATATGCATGACGATCTTTGTGCCGCGCTCCGCCCTGTCACAGTCGCCGATGGTGTAGGTCGAGTTGCCGTCTGACTCCCAATGTACCGCGGGCGCATCCTCACGATAGGACTTCGTGAAGATTTCAATGTCGGACGAGACCATGTAAGCCGAATAAAATCCGAGCCCGAAGTGTCCGATGATCCCGTCACCGCCCGCTTTTTCGTACTTGTCCACAAAATCCGCAGCGCCCGAGAAAGCGATCTGCGTGATGTATTTTTCCACTTCCTCCTCGGTCATGCCGATGCCGTTGTCCTCCACTGTCAACGTGCCCGCCTTCTCATCGACGACGACATTGACCCTGTAGTGCTCCTCTGGCGTCGCTTCTCCAAGGTCAGAAAGTTTTTTATGCTTGGTGATTGCATCCTGCGCGTTTGCGACGATCTCTCTTAAAAAGATATCCTTTTCAGAATACAGCCATTTTTTGATGATCGGCATCATGTTTTCACTTGCGATGCGAATGTTGCCCTGTTTTTCCATATGATCACTCCTTCCGTTGATATTCCATACCATATATAAACGGAAACAGTAATGCGTAAACAAAAAATCCGCTCGTTTGAGCGGATTTTTGATGCAATTAAAATGTTACTTGTCCTCGTTTCCGAGAAGGTCAGCAATGGAAGCGCCGCTGAAGCCGCTGTCGCTCCACTCCTTGTACTCTTCCTCGTCAACATAGTCGCTTGCGGTATTGCGACGGCCGCCCTTGCGGTTGCGGGGCTTTCTGGGCTGGTTGCCCTCATCCTCTCTGTCGCCGCGGGGCTCCTGCCAGGGACGGGGCTGCAGTGCCTTGATGGAAAGCGTGATCTTGTGCGCTTCGGGATCAAAAGCAAGCACCTTTGCGTCGATCTCTTCCCCGATCGTCAGAACGGAGGTGGGATTCTCCAGCCACTCATGCGAGATCTGGGAGACGTGAACGAGACCGTCGATGCCCTTTTAAAGCTCAACAAACGCACCGAAGGGAACGATGCGGACGACCTTGCCGTGTACGATATCGCCTTCGGCATAGCGCTCAGCCGCGGTGTCCCAAGGACGGGGCTGGAGCTGTTTGTAGCCGATGGAAACTTTCTTGTTTTCGCGATCAATCTTGAGGACCTTGAACTGATAGCGCTTGCCAATCTCAAGAACGTCCGTGACTTCCTTCACGCCCGTCCAGGACAGATCGGAAATGTGCGCAAGGCAATCAAAGCCGTTGACGGAAACGAATGCACCGAAGGAGGTAACTCTCTCCACCTTGCCCTCGACGATGTCGCCGACCTGGATGGAATCGAAGAACGCTGCTTCCTTTTCTGCCTTGGCAGCCTCTCTTGCAGCCTTTTCTGCTTCAAGGATGACGCGCTGGGAAGCGATGATCTCCTTTCTGCGCTCACGGCGGATCTCCAGCATCTTCAGGCGGAGCTTCTTGCCGACCATCTTGTCCAGTTCCTTCACGTAGCCGGAACGGATCTCCCTTGCAGGGACAAACACCGCATAGGTTCCAAGTTCAGCGGTAAGACCGCCCTTATTAAAGCCGGTGCAGATGACAGAGAACTCGTTGCCCTCTTCGATGCCCTTGAGCATCTCTTCCTCTTCCTTGACCTTTCTGACCTGCTTTTCCGAGAGTTTGACGGGCGACTTGGTATCGACGACCATG
Organism: Candidatus Gallimonas intestinigallinarum; assembly: GCA_019116405.1. The sequence goes on from DXBS01000053.1 coordinate 2,233, forward strand.
ACGTCGATGTTCTCGCCGATTTTATCCGCATAGAGTTCGCGGCTGTACTCTTCGCAATCGAGTTCGGACTTGTCGATCAGGATATCCGCCTTGCCGGAGCCGGACACATAGATGCCCTCATCCGTTGCCGATACGATCTTGACGGTGAGGAGCTGCCCTCTCTTGTAGTGAGAGCCCTTGTCCATCTCCGCAATGACCTCGTCCATAGCGGACTTTTCCTGCGCGGGCGCTTCTGCCGGAGCTGCTTCCGCTGCGGGCTGAGCAACAGGCTCTGCAGCAGGTGCTGCTTCGGGCTCTGCCGCGACTTCTGCTACGGGCGTCTCGACCGTCTCTTCGGAGACCTGCGTCTCCACCTGTACTTCCGCGTTGTTTTCTGCCATCTTTTTGAGAACCTCCGAGGTCTGCCAATCGGGAGTGCTCGCCCCCGCTACAATGCCGACCCTTTTACAAAATTTGATTTTTTCATATACGAAATCGTCTGCGTTCTTGAGACGGATGACCGTCTTGCAATACGGCGACGCGATTTCCGCAAGTTTGTTGGTATTGCTGCTGTTGAGCCCGCCGATCACGAGGATCGCATCCGATTGCTGCGCGACGCGCGCGGTCTCTCTTTGCCTGCGTACAGTAGTATAGCAAATTGTCTCGAAAATCTCAACTGTTTTTGGACATACTTTTTTTATTTTTTCGGCAATTTTTGAAAATCTTTGCGTCGAAAAGGTGGTTTGTGAGAGCAAAACGACGTTTTTCCCTGATAGACAGGTGAAATCGTCCTCTTCAGAGGAAAAGACATACACCTCTCCTTCGCTCCAGCCGATGAGCCCGACGACTTCCGGATGCTCCCTATGCCCCGTGATCGCGATCACCTTCCCCGCCTTGGATTCCAGCTCGACGATGTGCTGGGAGTTGGCGACAAACTTGCAGGTGCAGTCGATCACTTTGATGCCGCGCGCCTCGCACCGGGCATAGACCGCCTTGGGTACGCCGTGCGAGCGGATGAGAAGCCGTGCCCCGTCAGGCACCTCCGCCAAGGACTCTACCGTCGGGATGCCGCGCTCGCGGATGCGCGCGTTTACGTCCTCGTTATGAATGAGCTCCCCGAGGATATAGGTATTTTCTGCCGGCACGGAAAAGGCGGTGTCTACCGCCTTTCTCACGCCCGAGCAAAACCCGCAGTTTTTTGCAATATATACCTTCATGCGTCCTTTTGTTTTTTCTTTTTGGCTGCCTGTTCGGTTCGGAACTGTGTCCGCAGATCGTACATGTGCCGACGGATGAGTTCGTCCATGGCGGCATAATCCTCCTGCGAGGGCTTTTTGCCGTAGTATTCGGATAATTCGAACGGTTCTCCGATCACGACGTGCGTCATGCGAAAGGGCTTTGTGCGGTTACAGATGACGACGGGAATGATCGGCGTGCGCGTGCGGACGGCAAGCAGCGCCGCGCCCGCATGGAAGGGTAAAAATTCCTCGTCCGAGACCTTGTTGCGCGTCCCCTCGGGATAGAGGGAAATTTTTTCACCCTGCTTCAAGACTTTCATGGACTCCATGACCGTCTTGACGTCCGAGCCGTCGCGCATAGCGCTGATCGCGCCGACTTTGCGCGCGAAATAGCCGAGGACGGGCGCCTGAAAGACGGAATCTTTGGCAAGAAAATGAATGCCCTCCCACGTCGTATGCGCGGGGAAGAATATATCAAAAATGGAGTAGTGATTGCCCACATAGATATATGCCCCCCTTCCGACTTTGGTGCAGCCGTGCAGACGGAAAGGAAAGATGATAAAGTGGATGGGATACAATAGCACGCGCAGGAAGTTCATGAGGCGGCTGACGCGCCTGCCGTCCTTCGTCGGCTTGAACAGAAGCCGACGCTGTTTTTCCTGCTTTTCGCGTTTTTTACGAGCCTTTTCTGCCGCCTTTTCCTCTTTTGTCAGGCGAGGTTTTGTGCCCTGTTCGGATTGTCCGTCCATGATCAGATCTTCTCCTGCATCTTATTTTTGATCGTCTGAAGGACCTGCTGAATGGTCATATCGGACGTGTCGATCAGCACTGCATCGTCCGCTTTTTTTAGCGGTGCGATCGCACGCGTGGAATCCTGCTCGTCACGCAGTGCGATCTCACGCTTCAGGTCTTCAAAATCGACGGAATTTCCCTTTGCAACGAGCTCGTCATACCTGCGTTTTGCGCGGACTTCCGGGCTTGCAGTCAGGAAAAACTTAAAGTCGGCGTCGGGAAGTACAAAGGTGCCGATATCCCTGCCGTCGAGCACGCAGGACATTTTTCCCGCGATCTCCCGCTGTTTTTCTGCCATTCTCATGCGCACGCTCTCATGCTTGGAGATCGTGGAGGCAGCCATGGAGACCTCGCGGTCACGGATGACCTCTGAGACATCTTCACCGTTCAGCAGTGTGTGTTGCGCGCCATTTTCATAGGTCACAGTGAGCGTGACGTTGCGCATCAGACCGCAGACCTGTGCCTCGTTGGAGACGTCAATCCCCGCCCGGATCGCGGCGAGCGCGCAGGCGCGATACATCGCCCCGGTGTCGAGATAGAGAATGTTCTGATCGTGCGCGAGCAGCTTTGCGATCGTGGACTTTCCGCTGCCTGCGGGACCGTCGATCGCAACATTGAATTTCTGCGCAAGATCCTTGCGCAGGACGCGTGCCCCGTGCAGATAGACGTGATGCGGCGTGATATTCTTCTCTATAAAGAGCATGACGCGGATACAAAGCGCGAGCCCGCCGTCGATCTCCGGCTCCTGTGCCGAAAAGAGCGAGCAGCTGGCAAAACCTGCCTCCCTTGCCGCCTTTGCAGGATAAAAGGAATGAATGTCGGACGTACTTGAAAAGACGATGCTCAGGATCTCGTCTCTTTTTAATTGGTTTCTGTACTCGATCTGTTCAAGTAATTCCCCGACCGCCTTCTTAATTTCTTCCGGCTGGTCCTCTGCGATCGTCGTTGCGCCGCGTATGACTGTCATCTCCGTATGCTCCTTATGTCAATTATTATCTTTTGTCATATATAAATAATACTATGTCAGGCATAGTACTTGTTTTAGGCATTCATCCCTGCTGTGTACCCTGTACTGAATGCAATCTGCAAATTGAAACCTCCCGTGAACGCATCGCAATCCAGTACTTCGCCGCAAAAGAAGAGCCCCTTCACTTTTTTGCTCTCCATGGTCGAGGGATCAATCTCTTTTAAGGACACGCCGCCCGAGGTGATCACTGCCTCCTGAAAGCCGCGCAGCTGTTTTGGTGTCAGCGGTAGCGCTTTCAAAGCCTGCAAAAGGCGCCGTCTCTCCTCTTTTGCCACGGCATTTGCCTGTTTTACCCCGGATACGCGGGCGGCATTTAGCACAAGTTGTACCGCTCCGGCGGGAAGAAGTCCGCGCATCACGTTTTTCATCTGCTCATTTTTTCGCTCAGCAAAATCCCTGAGCAGGCGCTGATCGAGCGTTTCCTCCTCCAAAGCGGGCTTAAAATCAAGGTAGAACGTAAGATTGTGCATCGGAAGGCGGTTGATCAGGGCAGAAAGTGTCAGGACGAGCGGTCCGCTGATCCCGTAGTGAGTGAACAGCAGCTCGCCCTGTTCACTATAGATGGTCTTTGCGCCGCGCTTTGCCGTCAGAGACACATTTTTCAAGGAAACGCCCTGTGCCGCACCTACGTTTTCCATGAGTTCCACGCCGACCAGGGATGGCACACATGGAACACAGGTGTGCCCGGCGCGCTCGGCAAAGCGATAGCCGTCTCCCGTAGAGCCCGTAGATGGATAGGAAAGCCCGCCCGTTGCGACGATGACGGCGTCGCAGTTATATTCGCCGCGGTCGGAACGCACGGCGTGAACGCCCCCGCCTTCCGTGACGATCTCCTCCACCGTCTCATTGAGCCGGATGGTAACGCCCGCACCTTCGCAGGCGCGTGTAAGCGTCTTTGTGACGTCGCTCGCGTGATCGCTGACGGGAAAGACACGGTTGCCGCGCTCCACTTTGAGCGGAAGACCATGTTTTTCAAAAAAATCCATGGTCATTGCGGGCGAAAAGCGATGAATGGCACGGATGAGAAATTTGTCGCCGTTGACGACATGGGATAAAAAATCCTCCGGCGTGCAGTCGTTTGTGAGGTTGCATCTGCCTTTGCCGGTAATGTAGATCTTTTTCCCGAGCTTTTCGTTTTTTTCGAGCAGGACGACCTGTTTTCCCGTCATCGCTGCCGTATATGCCGCCATCAGTCCGGAGGCGCCGCCTCCGATGATGATCACTTTCTTCTTTTTGTCCTCACAAGTGTTCGCCATATCATTCCTATTATAAACTACAACACCAAAAAAAGCAAGGAGATGTGAGCAGTTTTCGGCGTTTTCGACAAAATGTAAGCCGTGCACACGGCACGGCTCAGGCTATTTTTCCGGAGGTTGATCGGGAGAACTTTGCGGCTTTTCGTTCTTTGCGACGCCCTTTGTTACAATCGAACCGTCCGCATCAATGATCTCCACTTCAAATTCGTTCTTTTCTTTCTTATGAGTGACGCGCGTCTCGCGGTGGAAGACGCGATCGATCCACGCAAGGATTGCGTCTGACTTCTTATAAAGAACGACGAACAATGCAATGACCGCGACCGCGAAGATGCACCAGATGAGGATCCCCCACCAGGTCGTAAAAGGAATGAGTGCGATCGCATAACTTGTTACAAAGATGGCAAGGACGCGCGAGATCAGGATGACGATGGCGAAATACAGTATCGACATGGACGACAGCCCCGCGACAAAGCAAAGCACGTCATCCGGGAAGACGGGCAATAAGAACATTGCCGAAAGAAACAATTTATCCTTTCCCTTGATCTTTTCCAGCCAAGTTTCCAGCGTATCTTTGCCGATGATCCATGCCACGACGCGATAGCCGGCGTATCTTCCCACCAAAAAGGCGAACAGCGAGCCAATCATGATACCGATCAGGCTGTACACGCTCCCGAGGAGCGGGCCAAAGAGCGCCGCGCCTGCCGCCACCGTAACGGTGCTCGGAATAGGCAGGAAAACGACCTGCGAAAACTGGAGTAAAATAAAAATAAATGCTGCCCAACC
>DXBS01000054.1 GCA_019116405.1 Candidatus Gallimonas intestinigallinarum
TGGCCTCAATAGTGGGCAAGCGCTGCACGATCGGACCGTATGCGACGCTGCGTCCCATGAGCGTGGTCGGCGACGACGTGCGCATCGGCAGCTTTGTCGAGTGCAAGAACGCGCGCATCGGCGACGGCACCAAGATCGCGCACCTCGCCTACGTCGGGGACGCGGAGCTGGGCGCGCGCGTCAACGTCGGGTGCGGCGTCGTATTCGTCAATTTTGACGGCAGGCGCAAGTCTAAGAGCTATGTGGGCGACGGCGCGTTTCTGGGGAGCAACTGCAATCTTGTGGCGCCCGTTAAAGTGGGCGCCGGCAGCTTTGTCGCGGCGGGGACGACGCTCACGCGCGATCTGGCGGACGGGGATTTCTGCATCGGGCGCAGCCGCGAGAGCATCAAGCGCCGCGGCGCGGAAAAATATCTGACCTGAACGGCGCAGCCCCAGCTCTGTCCGGCTGCACCAAATTTCCCTGCTCCGCATACGATGGCAATGCGCCGCGGCGCGGGGAGGTGCTATGAAGTATTTCGGTACGGACGGATTTCGCGGTCAGGCAAACGGGTCGCTCACCGCCATTCACGCCTTTCGGGTTGGCAGGTTTTTAGGGCGCTATTATTCGCGGGGGAAGCGGGCGCGCATCGTCGTGGGCAAGGATACCCGCCTGTCCTCCTATACCTTTGAGTACGCCTTTGCAGCGGGTGCAACGGCGTCGGGTGCGGACGTCTATCTCTTGCACGTTACCACGACGCCTTCGGTTGCCTACGTCGTGCGCACGGAGAACATGGACTGCGGCGTGATGATTTCCGCCAGTCACAATCTGTTTGCAGACAACGGCATCAAGCTGTTCGGTGGCGACGGCGAAAAGCTGAGCGAGGACGTTCTGCAGCAGGTCGAGGATTATTTGGACGGCGGCACGCTTCCGCTCGCGACGGGCGCGGACATCGGGCGGACGGTGGACTACGTCGCGGGCAGGAACCGCTATCTTGCCTACCTTTTATCCCTTCCCAAGACTTCCCTGCGAGGTCTGCGCGTGGGGCTGGACTGCGCCAACGGCAGCGCGTGGGCGCTCGCCAAGACGGTGTTCGACGCCCTCGGCGCGCAGGTCTACCTCATCGGCGCGTCGCCCGACGGCACCAATATTAACGCGGGGTGCGGCTCCACCAAGCCCGCCGCGCTCGCGGAGCTCGTGCGGCTGCACTCCCTCGACGTCGGGTTTGCCTTTGACGGCGATGCCGACCGCTGCATCTGCGTCGACGAAATGGGCGGCATTGTGGACGGCGACGGCATTCTCTATGTCTGTGCAAGGCACATGAAGGAGCGCGGCGAGCTGGGCGAGGGAGGCGTTGTCACCACAATCGTCTCCAACCTCGCGCTTGCCCGCGCCCTGGAGCGATCGGGTATCGTCGTGACGCATGTGCAGGTGGGCGACAAGTATGTCGCTGAGGAGATGGCGGCGCGCGGGGCAATCCTGGGCGGCGAGCCTTCGGGGCATATCGTGTTCCGCAAATATGCGGGGACGGGCGACGGTATCCTCACGGCGATCATGATCTCGGAGATCATGTTGGAGCGCAAGAGTCCCTTGTCCTGCCTGCTGCGCGGCTACAAGCCGTACCCGCAGAGAAGAAGCGATGTCCCCTGCAAGAACGCCGCGCAGACATTGCAACAGGAGGGCGTCAGGCGCGCTGTCGAACGGGCAGAGCGGCTCTCAGGCGGGCGGGTCGTCGTGCGCCCGTCGGGGACGGAGCCCGTGCTGCGCATCCTGGCGGAGTGCGAGGATGAGAGCGCGGCAAGCGACGCCGTCGGCATCATCGAGCGCGCCGTTGTTTCCGCCGAGGAGGCGCTCTGATGTGCGGCATCGTCGGCTATATCGGCAGACGGCGCGCCGCGCCCATCCTCATCGACGGGCTGAAAAAACTGGAGTACCGCGGCTACGACTCGGCTGGAATTGCCGTCCTTTCCGGGGGGAAGATGGCGATCGTAAAGCGCCGCGGCAGGGTCGCGGCGCTTGAAAAAGCGTTAGAGCTTCCCGGGACGATCGGGATCGGGCATACGCGCTGGGCGACCCACGGCGCGCCGAGCGAGCGAAATGCCCACCCGCATTGCTACGGAAAGATCGCTGTCGCGCACAACGGCATCATCGAAAATGCGGCAGGGCTGCGCGCGGCGTGTGAGGCGCGCGGAGAGCTGTTTGTCTCCGAAACGGACAGCGAAGTCGCAGCGCATATGATTGCTCATTATTTTGAAAAAGAGGGCGACTTGCTGCAAGCGGTGCATCTTGCGGCGGGGGAGCTTGTCGGCTCCTTTGCACTTGCCGTGCTCGCCGAGGGGGAAGAGGAGATCGTCTGTGCGCGCAGGGCAAGCCCGCTGATCGTAGCTATGGGGGAGGGAGAGGGGTTTGTCGCAAGCGATATTCCTGCGCTTGCGGCAAAGGGGCGGCGCGCCTATGTACTCGAGGACGGCGAATTTGCCAAATTGACGCGGGAAACTGTGCAGATTTTCGGTGCAGATTTGGCGCTCAGATCGCGTGAGCCGTTCATTTTGGAGGAAGCGGAGCTCGCGCCTGAAAAGGGAATCTTTGCTCACTTCATGCGCAAGGAGATCGAAGAAGTCCCCGATGCCATTCAAAACTCGCTGTTTTTGCCGGAAAGAGTGCAAAATACGGGCATTTACGAAGTATTATGTCAGACATATTACTTCGATATTGTTGCCTGCGGGACGGCATATCACAGCGGATTGTGTTTTGCCTATGCCGCAGAGCGGCTCCTGCGCGTGCCGACGCGCGTGCATATCGCCAGTGAATACCGCTATGCGGATCCCATCGTCCCGCGCGGCACGCTGACCATCGCCGTGAGCCAGAGCGGAGAGACGGCAGATACGCTTGCGGCGGCGCGGCTTGCGCAGGAGCGCGGCTCCAAGGTGCTTGCAATCACCAATGTGGCGCACGCTTCCCTGTCACGCCTCGCGGATTTTACCATCTTCACGGGCGCGGGCAGGGAGGTTGCCGTCGCCGCGACCAAGAGCTTCCACGCCCAACTCGCATCGCTCTATTCTCTGCTTGTTGTCCTTGCGAGATGCAGATATACTTCCGTTCCGCCGCTTGTGCAATTTTCCGGTCTTGCACGCGAAGTAATTCAAAAAAGTGAGTGCGTCGCAGGCTGGACACCTTACTTTCTCGGCTCCAGGAGTGTGTTCTTTGTGGGGCGCGGGGTCGATCGGTGCGCCGCGATGGAAGGCAGCCTCAAGCTCAAGGAGATCACCTATCTCCCGAGTGAGGGCTATGCGGCGGGGGAGTTGAAGCACGGCACGCTCGCTTTGGTCGACGGCAGGACGCCCGTCGTTGCGATTATCACCGATGTGCAGCTCGCCGACAAGACGATGAACGCCGTGCACGAGGTCTACGCCCGCGGGGCGAATGTATTTCTTATCTCCTGCTTTCCCGAACTTTGTTCGCAGCGGGAGGTGACGGCGTCCGTGTGCATCCCTGCGTGTCCACCCGCGTTCTCGCCCATGCTCTCGGTGATTCCGCTGCAGATGCTCGCCTATCACGTCTCGCTTGCAGTCGGCAATGATCCCGATAAGCCGCGCAACCTTGCCAAGAGCGTGACGGTCGAATAGCAGCGAGAAGTGCGCGCGGTATGAAATGGGGCGGCATAAGCAGGGGGGAATCCGGGACGATCGCGCCCGCAAAAAAGAGGCTGCCGTCGGCAAGCCTCTTTACACTTTTATATGTTTCTTTAATCGCAGCTCTCGATGAGGACGCAGTCGTACAGAGTGGGATCGAATGCCTTGTTACTCGGGTAGGAGTACTGTTCGCTCAGGACAAACTCTTTCGGCAGCCGGGAGGGCGCGCTGCCCGTAAATTCTCTGAAGATGCGGTTGAAGCTGCGGATGGTCGTAAAGCCGCATTGCTCCGAGATCTCCGTCATTGTCAGATTTTTGCCTGAGTGGAGGAGCCTGACCGCATGATCGGTTCGCACATAATTTAAGTACTGCGAAAATGTGGTTCCCGTCATCGCCTTGAAATATCTTGAAAAATAGGCGTCGCTCATCCCCATGGAGGAGACGGCCTCCTCATAGGAGTACTCCGCGTACCGCTCCTGAATGTCCTCTAGCAGTTTTTTGAATGCCTCTTCCGTCCTGTCGCTCTCGATGCGGTGCACGAGCTGTTCGCCGCGGAACACCTCGATCATCATTTCCCGTACCGCGCAGTGCGCCTCCTCGCCGTAGAAGGGCTGACGGGCGCGCAGGATGTCGTAAAGCCGCCTATAGTATTGCGGGATCGGGTAGTGGTTGTACAGCTTGGGGCAGGAGAGCTGGTATTGCTCCAAAAAGGGGCGGACAATGTTGTAGTCAAAGAGGATCGCAATGAGCACGGTATCGGGCTCGCATGCGCGCTGGTAGTGCAGCTGTCCGCTGTCGGTGAACAGCGCGTCGCCCTCGCACAGGTGATGCTTCTTTTTTTCGCAGAACACGTCGATGGAGCCGTGCTCCACATAGATAAATTCGCAGTCATAGTGCCAGTGCAGAAGATTGTGCGAGTTGCGGTATTTTCCGACCCACACCTTCGCGCCTTCCGGATATTTCCAGATTTCCCGCTTTGCGATCATTGTTTTCCCCTCGTTTATTTCATCATAAATTGAAATGTTTCAAGTGTCAAGCGAAAAATGTCAATAATTGTCTACAACGCGACAATACGTTACTTGCGGAATATGTCGATTTTCGCTATAATATTTATCGGAAACAGGGAGAACGGCGTATCTGATTTTGAGGCCAAACTTTTTACCGACACCCTGTTTGAAACAGCTTATACATAATCCCCCTATAATTTGGCAACAAGGCGATAGTTTTTATCGCCTTATTGTCATATTTTTAGAGATCGTGCACGCTTGCAGCCGCTCATATGCTGCTGCGCGCGGCAAAGGGGTGCTGTTCTGAGAAGTATTGCAATATATGTCCGTCAGCCGTTGGCGCAGCGCGCCGACGGCTGAGACAATTTTATCGTTCAGTAGAGATAATCGACCTTTGTCACGTCGTTTTTGGGGATTTCGCGCGGCTCGGTCGGACTAAGGGCGTAGCCGACTGCGACGCTCGCAACGGGCGTAAATCCTGCGGGGATTTTGGCGAGCGACAGGAAGTCTGCGTCCTTGGCGGCGTCCGCAATGATGCCGCGCACATACAGGTTGGCAAGTCCTAAGTCGGTCGCGGCGAGCAGCATGTTTTCGATGAGGCAGGATGCATTGAGCGCGCCGATCTCGCCCTTCAAAGAGGTGGAGACGACGATCAGCACGGGCGCGCCGTGCAGGGGATCCGCCTTTTCGTCGCCTGTCGCTTTGACGGCAAGCGTGCGGAGATAGTCGAGGATATATGGATTTTTGATGACGGTGAGATGCAGCGTTTCATAGCGGTGCATGCCCACGGGCGCGTACAGCGCCGCGTCGACAATGCTTTTGACTGCCCCGTCGGGGACGGGACGGGAATCGAAGCTGCGCGTCGAGACGCGCGTTTTCAGAACGTCTGTAAATTGCATAAATTTCCTCCGTAATCGATGGTTTTTTGAAACGTGAGAGGGAGAGAGTCGCTGTATGTCAGCCGATCCTGCGCACAAAGGGGTGATAGTCGAGGATGCGTTCGATCTCCGCAAGCGCGTCGTCGGGGATGGTGTACCCGCTCGCCGCGACGTTCGCCTCCAGCTGGGAAGGCTTGCTCGCACCCGTGATGACCGAACTTACTTCCTTTCTGCGCAGGATCCACGCAAGTGCCAGCACGGAGAGGGGGATCCCCAGGCCCTCTGCGACCTTCAAAAGCCCTTCGACTTTGTCCAGATTGTCGTCCGTCAAGAGGTTGTTGATCTGTCTGTCTGCCTGCCAGGTTGCGCGTGAGCCCGCGGGCAGGGGCTGGCCCTTGCGGTACTTGCCCGTCAGAAGTCCCTGCGCGAGCGGCGAGAAGGGCACGATGCCCACGCCGTTCTTTTCGCAGATGCCCATGATCTCGTCCTCGATGTACCGATCCGCCATGTTGTACTGCGGCTGGATGACGGAGAGGGGGCGCAGGTGGTTTTCGCGGACGACGGCGAGCGCCTCGGTGATCTGCACGGGCGACCATTCGGACACGCCGTAGTAGAGAATCTTGCCTGCCGCGACCATGTCGGAGAGCACCTGCATAGTCTCCTCGATGGGCGTAGTGGGGTCAAAGCGGTGGCAAAAGTACAGGTCGATATAGTCCAGTTTCATGTTGTTGAGCGTCTTATCGAGCTGTTCGATGATGTGTTTTCTGGAAAGTCCCCAGTCGTTGGCGCCCGGTCCCATCGGGAAAAATACCTTGGAGGACACGACGAATTCGTTTCTTGCGTGCCGGGCAAGCGCCTTGCCGAAGAAGCGTTCTGCCGCACCGCCCGAGTAGGCGTCGGCGCAGTCAAAGAAGTTGACGCCCAGATCGAATGCGCGGTTGACGGTCTCCAGCGCCGTCTGCTCCGCCTGCGTGCCTGCGAGGTCGGTGACCCAGCTGCCGAGTGCGACTTCGCTGAGTTTGAGACCCCATTTTCCGAGATTTCTGTACTTCATGATCATCCTCCTGAATGCGGTCAAATTATTTCATCATGATTATATCGGAAACGCGCGGAAATTGCAACCCCCGCGGCGGATTTTTTGGCGGAAATTCCCTGAACGCTTGTCAATCACCTGAAAATGTGGTATAATTATTGCAATGACAACGATCACTTCGCACATTCCCCCGGAGCGGGCAAAACAGATGAATCCCGTCGTCCTCGCCTTTGTCGGGGACGCGGTCTATACGTTATGCGTGCGCGAGGCGCTCGCGCTCGAGAGCGGAGAAAAGACGGGTGCGCTCAACAAGCGCGCGTCCGAGAAGGTCTCCGCGCACGGACAGAGCGAGAGTCTTGCGCGCATCCTGCCCATGCTCACCGAGGAGGAAGCGGACATCTTCCGCCGCGGCAGGAACGCCAAAAAGCCCACCAAGAGCAAGAATGCGACGGTGGGCGAATATGTGCGCTCGACGGGCTTTGAAGCGCTCATCGGGTACCTGTACCTGACGGGGCAGACGGAGCGGATGGAACAGTTATTTTTCGGAGAAAATGTATGAAGACGGAAGGCAGAAACGCCGTTCTCGAACTGTTGAAAACGGATAAGACGGTGGAAAAGATCCTCATGGAGAAGGGCGCGCAGGGGACGCTGGGCAAGATCTTCGCGGAGGCGCGCAAAAAGAATATCCGCGTGCAGTTCGTTGACCGCGCGGCGCTCGATCGGGAGAGTGAGAGCTGGCGGCATCAGGGCGTCATCGCCTTCACGACGGCGTACGAGTACTTTGATTTGGAGGACTTGATCGCGCCTTCGGAGCAGAAGGACAGTCTCATCGTCCTGTGCGACGGCGTCGAGGACGTGCATAACCTGGGCAGCATCCTGCGCGTTGCGGAGTGCGCGGGGGCAGACGGCGTCGTCATTCCCTCCGTCAAGGGCGCGTCCGTCACCGAGGCGGTCATCCGCATCTCGGCGGGTGCGGCGGAGCACATCAAGGTCGCAAAAGTCGTGTCCCTCAACCGCGCCGTCGAACAGTTGCAGGAAGCCGGCTACTGGGTGTACGCCCTGGAGGCGGGCGGCGAGAGCATCTATCAGAAGGACCTTACGGGCAAGGTCGCGCTCATCGTCGGCGGCGAGGACAGCGGCGTCAAGCGCCTCACGCGCGAGAAGTGCGACGGCGTGCTCTCCATTCCGCTGTTCGGCAAGGTCAATTCCCTCAACGCCTCCGTGGCGCTGGGGATCGCGGTGTACGAGGTGGTGCGTGCAAGACTTCAGGGAGAGTGACGAGGCGCTCGTCGCCCGTGCGCAGGCGGGGGAGGACGGCGCGGCGGAGGAGCTTCTCAACCGCTACAAGAACGCCGTGCGTGCCCGCGCTCGCAAGTTCTTTCTGGAGGGCGGTGAGACGGAGGATCTCGTTCAGGAGGGGATGATCGGGCTGTATACCGCCATCCGCGCCTATTCGCCCGCGCACGGCAAGAGTTTCAAGAACTTTGCCTACCTGTGCGTGACGCGCCGCATCTATGACGCGCTGCGCGCCGCCAATAAATTAAAGGGCAAAGAGGATCTCGATCCCGACTCGCTGGAAGCGGGTGGCACGCCCGAGGAGTCGCTCCTGGCGGGCGAATCGCGCGCCGAGCTGCAGCTCAAGCTCATGCGCGAGCTGTCCGATTTTGAGTTCCGCGTCGTCACGCTCTGGCTGGAGGGCATGAGTTATGCCGCCATTGCCGAGATGACGGGCAAGCAATTAAAGAGTATCGACAACGCCTTGGCGCGCTCCAAAAAGAAGCTGCAGCGGGCGTTTCTCAATTAGGGAGGCACTATGGCACACCTTGCGCTCTATCGCAAGTTCCGCCCCGCGACGTTTGATGCGATCGTGCGGCAGGAACACGTCGTGCGCGTCCTCGTCAACCAGATCGAGCGGGGCGAGGTCGGGCACGCATACCTCTTCACGGGGCCGCGCGGGACGGGAAAGACGAGCGTCGCGCGCATTTTTGCGCGCGCGATCAACTGTGAGCACCCCGTAAACGGCTCGCCCTGCGGTAAGTGCGCGACGTGTCTTGCGCTCGCGGACGGGTCGCTGGATATCGTGGAGATCGACGCGGCGTCCAACAATGGCGTCAATGAGATGCGCGATCTGCGGGAAAAGGTGCAGTATCCGCCCGTCTCATGCAGGTATAAGGTGTATATCATCGACGAGGTGCACATGCTCACGGACAGCGCCTTCAATGCGCTCCTCAAGACGCTGGAGGAGCCGCCCGCACACGCCGTGTTCATTCTTGCGACGACCGAGCCGCACAAGATCCCCGCGACCATCCTCTCGCGCTGTATGCGCCTTGATTTCAAACTCATTCCCGAAGAGGATCTCGAAAAGCACCTCGCGGGCATTTTGGATGAAATGGGGCGCGCGTACGAGCCTGAGGCGGTCGCGGCAATCGCTCGTGCGGGCGCGGGCAGTGATCGCGATATGCTTTCCATCGCCGAAATGTGTCTTGCGTACGGGGACAAACTCACCTACGCGGGCGTGACCAGCGTTTTAGGTTCGGCAGACTTTGCGACCAACGCGGCGATCGTCTCCGCGATGCTCTCCGCCGACCTCGGCGGCACGCTGGCGGCGGCAGAGCGTGTGCTCGGCGAGGGCAAGGGTGTGGGCGTCGTCCTGCGCGATCTGCTGGAACTGCTCAACCGCGTCGCCGTCGCCAAATCCTGCCCCAATGCCGAAAAGCTGCTCTCCCTTCCCAAGGAGATGTTCTCTGAAATCAAGCGCATTGCAGACGGGGCGGACGGCGCCGCCATTCTGCGTGCGACAGACATTCTCGTCGGCGTGGAGACGGAGCTGCGCTTTGCTTCCTCACCGCGCATCTCACTGGAGACGGCGCTGCTGCGCATCGCGATGCCCCGCGAGGACCGCGACACGGACGCGCTGCTCGCGCGCATTGCAATGCTGGAGCGGCAAGTCGCCGCGCTCTCGTCGAACGCGCCCCGTGCGGCTGCGGAAAAACCCATCCCTTCGGCGGCGTCTGCGTCCCGCGTGGAGCAGGAGCCTGCTCCCATAGCAGCCGATCTGCCACCCGTGCGTGAGCCTGTAACGCAGAAAAGCGTACCCGTCTTTGACGAACTTCCGCCTCCGCCCGAGCCGGATTGGAGTGCATCGTGGGAGCCGCCCTTCGCGCCCGAGCCGGATGTTGCGCCAAAGCGTACGCCAAAGGCTGCGTCTGAGATGCCTGCACAGGGCAGGGCGGCGGATGATCCCTTTCCAAAGTCTGATGAAGCGCCCGTCGCTGCGCCGTCAGGCGTCGCGGTGGGCGGGGACGACTCGCCCGAGGTCGTGTTCGGCAAGTTCCTGCGCAGGCTTCGCAAGCTTCCCAAGAGCGGCGTCGTGTACACGCTCTGCCGTGATCTTGCGGCGAGCCGGGAGGGCGATACCCTCGTCCTGACGACGGACGTTAAAACGGTCGCGGATACCCTGAACGGCGAGCGGCACGCGCCCATCATGCGCGAGGTGTTTGCGGAGATGGGCATAGAAAAGTTTGAAGTGCGCTACGCTTCGGAGGAGCGCCGCGACGAAAAGGCGGGGCTGGAGCAGCTCAAGAAGGATTTTTCGGATTACCCGATCGATATCAAGTAACAATTCGGAGGAAATATGGCAAAGTTCAACGGCGGAATGGGGGGCGCGAACATGCAGAACCTCATGAAACAGGCGCAGAAGATGCAGGAAGAGATGCAGGCGACGGAAAAGCTGCTCGATGAGTGGGAGATCGTCGGCACTGCCGGCGGCGAGGCGGTCGTCGTCTATATGAACGCGAAGAAGATCATCGACGGCATCGAGATCGACAAGTCGGTCATCGATCCCGAGGACGAGGAGATGCTCGAGGACCTCATCATGGCGGCAATCCTCGATGGCTACAAGAAGGCGGATGCCGTCTACGAGGAGAAGATGGGCAAGTTCGGCAACATGGGCGGCATGGGAGGCTTGCTGTAAGTGGAAGTCTTTATCGAGCCCATCGGTCGGCTCATGAACGAGTTTTCCAAGCTCCCGGGCGTCGGGAAAAAGACGGCGCAGCGCTATGCCTACCGCGTCATCAACATGTCGGAAGCGGAAGCGCGCGCCTTTGCGGACGCCATCGTGGACGTCAAGCGCAAAGTCCGCTTCTGCAAGATCTGCGGCAACTTCACCGAGAACGAGGTGTGCGACGTCTGTTTGAGTCGCGATAAATCGACGATCTGTGTCGTCAAGGAACCCAAGGACGTCGTCGCGCTGGAAAAATTGCACGAATACAAGGGCGTGTACCACGTTCTGCACGGCGTCATCGACCCGATGAACGGCGTCTCGCCCAACGATATCCGCATCAAGGAACTGCTTGCGCGCGTCGCGGAGGGCGGCGTCAGGGAAGTCATCATGGCGACCAATCCTGACGTCGAGGGCGAGGCGACGGCGATGTACATCGCAAAGCTGTTAAAGCCGCTCGGCGTCGTGGTCACGCGCATCTCGCGCGGCGTGCCCGTCGGCTCGGAACTGGAGTACGCGGACGAGGCGACGCTGGCGCGCGCGCTGTCCGAGCGCAAACAGATCTGAAACAATTTTTGCGATGCAATCATTCAATAAAATGAATTAAAAGGAAGGAAATCATGAAAATTTCCGTACTCGGATGCGGGCGCTGGGGGTCGTTCATCGCGTGGTATCTCTCCCGTCAGGGGAACGAGGTCACAAGCTGGGGGCCCGAGGGCGACCCTTCCTATGAGGTTCTGAGAACGACGGGCAGGAACGACTATGTGACGCTCGACGAGCGTATCAAGCTGACGTGCGACTTGGAGCGCGCCGTGAAGACGGCGGAGCTCATCGTCATCTCCATCAGTTCGCAGGGGCTGCGCGGGTTCATGCAGCGCATTATTCAGTATCCCGTTTCGGACAAGGTCTTCGTTCTGTGCATGAAGGGAATCGAGACGGGGACGGGCAAGCGCCTCTCGGAGATCCTGGTCGAGAGCGGCATTTCGCCCGAAAGGATCGCCGTCTGGGTGGGGCCCGGGCATATTCAGAGCTTTATACAGGGCATCCCCAACTGTATGGTCATAGACTCCGTCAATGAGGAGCTGAAAATTTCCCTCGTCGACCGCTTCAAGAGCGATCTCATCCGCTTTTATTACGGCAACGATTTGCTTGGGACGGAGATCGGCGCGGCGGCAAAGAACGTCATGGGGATCGCTGCGGGCGTGCTGGACGTCATCTGCGTGCCTCTGAAAGGGCCGCTGATGTCGCGCGGCGCGCGGGAAGTCGCCCGCCTCATCAAGGCGATGGGGGGCAACGAGCTCTCCGCCTACGGACTTGCGCACTTGGGCGACTATGAAACGACGCTCTTTTCCAGGTACTCGCACAACCGCATGTACGGTGAGATGCTGGCAAAGGGGCAGCGCTTTGAAAAACTTGCAGAGGGCGTGGCGACGTCGCAGGCGATGAAGCTTCTGGGTGAAAAGTATGGCGTCGATCTGCCCATCACGCAGGCGGTGTACAGCGTCTGCTATGGGGAAGGGGACGATGAGCGCCGCTGCAGGGAGGCGATCGGCGCCCTGTTTGCACGCAGCACCAAGCCGGAAATGTACTAGTAAACGCATATTTTGCTCATTTACACAGTACTATGTCAGACATAATATTATTTTTGAGAGGTAAATGATGAACGAAGAATTGCACGAGAAGACCGAGCAGCCGGTTTCAGGCGCAGTTCATGCGGATGCCGACGCATCGCGAGTAGAGATAAAGCAACAGCCCGTACAGGAAAGTCCGTGCGTGAAAACCCGCGTCACGGTAGACGGGGCGCTGCAAAAGCGCATTTCCAAAAACGCGCGCATCATTTTGTTGTGCGCAATGATCTTAGGAATCGTCATGCTCATCGCGTATATCGCGCTGTATGTCGTCTTTGAGGAGGGAATCATTGCTCTGGAGGACGATTCCTGGCTGGATTTGCTGCTGTGGGTAGGGGCAATCCTCTTTGCGTTCGGGCTGGTTTTCTTTATTACGAGCGGCAGAGTAAACAAGAAACAGCTCTCGATCGCCTTTGTCAATGAGTATGAGTTCTATCCCGAGGGTCTTGTTATCAACGATTACCGTGCGGGTGAGCACGTCTCTACGGCGCGCCTCAGGTACTCCGATTTTGAGAAGATCAAGGAGAGCAGGGAATTTTTCCTCCTGTATCCCAATCGCGTCACGGTGTACCCCGTCGATAAGAAATTGCTTTCGGAGGAGGAATGCGCGCAGCTGCGCACTATTTTGCGACTTCCGCCGAAAAAGAAGAAATAGGACATATTCTCGTGAGGCGCCCTGCGACAGCTTTTGCCGCAGGGCGTCATTTTACGCAGCATGTGTCTTTATATGGCATCGCGCGCCGCCCGGAACGGGCGGCGCGCGATACACAAAACGGAGAACAAAAAAATGAAAACCCCACATATCGGCGCTTTTATCATCTCTCCGGCACGATATACAGGGCTTTATGGTGGGGACGACAGAACTCGAATCTGTGACCTCTTGCATGTCAAGCAAGCGCTCTAACCAACTGAGCTACGCCCCCGTGAACAACGGTAATGATACTAAAAAAACACCGGCTTGTCAAGCATTCTGCGCGACATATTCAAGTTTTTTTTGCTGAATTTTCGGAATTTTTTGTTTTTTTATCAGAATAACGGAAGGAGGTACAATTTTTTAGAAAGCCCTTGACGAAATTTTCGGCAAAGTATTGACGAAAAGCGGTTTTCGCGGTACAATGTGCTTGACCAAACGAGAAGGAGGATGGGATGAGTTTCAAATACGATGCAGTCGTCATCGGCGCCGGGAACGGCGGACTGACGGCGGCGGTGCGTCTTGCGCAGGGCGGAGCAAAGACGCTGCTTGTAGAAAAACACAATCTGCCCGGTGGGTTTGCGACGAGTTTCCGCCGCGGACGCTTTGAGTTCGAGGCATCGCTGCACGAGCTCAATGATTTTGGTACGGCAGACAACGCGGGCGACGTGCGCCAGCTCTTCGATTCGCTCGGCGTAACGGATAAGATCGAATGGTTCTTTATTCCCGATGCCTACCGTGTCATCTGCAAATCGGAGGGGCTGGATGCGACCATGCCCTTTGGGGTAAAGGCATTTATCGAACGTATGGAGCAGTACGTCCCCGGCAGCAGAAAGTCTACGGAAAAGTTCTTTGCTCTTGCCGAGGAAGTGCGCCTTGCGCAGGCGTACAGCAATTCCGTCAACGGCAAGACGGACTCCAAGTATATGGTAAAGAACTACGGCAACTTCGTCCGTTGCGGCTCTTATTCGGTCAACGAAGTACTGCGAACGCTGAAGATGCCGCAGAAGGCACAGGATATTCTGAGCGCTTACTGGTGCTATCTGGGAGCGCACCTCGAGGACATGAGCTTTGCGCACTATGCCTCCATGGTCAACCGCTACATCCTGCGCGGCGCGGTCAGCCCCAAATCCCGCTCGCATGAGATCTCGCTCGCAATGATCGAGCGCTTCCTCGAACTGGGCGGCGAGGTCCATATGAATACCGAGGCTGTCAGGATCCTCACGGGCAAGGACGGCGTAGAGGGCGTCATGCTTGCAGACGGGACGGCGATTGAGACCCGCCATGTCGTTGCCAACTGTTCGCCGCACCTCGTCTACGGCAAAATGATGGACGACGTCCCCGAGCGCATCATCCGTGCGACCAATGCGCGCAAGCTCTCGGGCAGGGGCTTTACGCTCTTTCTTGGGCTGGACGCCACGGCAGAGGAGATGGGTGTACAAAACCATAATTATTTCCTGTACGATACTTCGGACTCGGTGAGACAGTATCATCTGATGGAGACGATCGAGGACAACGATGTACAGGCGACCGTCTGTCTCAACCGCGCGCAGCCCGATTGCTCGCCCGAGGGGACGTGCATGATGTACTTTACAACGCTGTTCATGCAGCGCGAGGACGGTACGGACGCCTGGTCGGAAGTCACGCCCGAGAACTATGTCAAAACAAAAAACAAAGTTGCAGACCGCATGATCGAGCGCTTCGAGCACGACACGGGCGCGCGCATCCGCGATCACATCGAAGAAATTGCGATTGCGACGCCCATGACCTATGCCCGCTATTGCGGACACCCGCAGGGGACGATCTATGGCTATGAGTCGCAGTATTGGGACGGGTTGATGCCCCGCTTGCAGATGATGAGCGAGGACTATGCAAACGGCGTGCGCGGGCTGCGCTTTGCGGGCGGCTATGCGATGCGTCTTTCGGGCTATTCGAGCGCCTATCATGCGGGCGACATCTCCGGCCGCCAGACATTGGGCGATCTCAAGAGGGAGGGCTGAGCCATGTTTGTATTCAAGAAACAGATTTTCGGATTCATGGATCTGCTGCGTTTCAAAAAGATGGTACCCAAGCGCCGTGAAGCGCTCGCCGAGGGCGCTGCGACGCCGCTTCCCAAGCGCTACCGCGTCAACGAGACGGCGGCGGTGCTGCATCCGGGCTATCAGAAAGCGACGCTGACGGAGGTGAAGGAAGTTGCGCCTTCGTTTAAGTCCTTTACATTCGCACTGGAAAAGCCCATGTATTTCCGCGCCGGGCAGTATGTGACGCTCGGCTGCAAGGTGGGCGAAAGCGAAGTTGCCCGTCCGTATGCCGTCTCCTCTGCACCTAAGGCGGCGCTGCAAAAGTCGCTGACGTTGACTGTCAAAAAGGAGGGCTTTTTCAGCAGTTACCTGGTCGACGAAGCCAAGGCGGGGGACGTCTTTACGATCGGCGACCCCTCGGGCGAGTTTTACTATGAGCCGCTGCGTGATGCCGGGACGATTGTCGGCCTTGCAGGCGGGAGCGGCATCACGCCCTTCTATTCCCTCGCGCAGGCGATCGCGGACGGCACGGAGGACTGCAAACTGGTCCTGTTCTACGGCGCGCGGACGCAAAAAGACCTCGCATTCAAGACGGAACTGGATGCGCTTGCTGGCGATAAGATCAAGGTGATTTACGTTTTAAGCGACGAGGAAAGAGAGGGCTACGAGCACGGCTTTCTTACGGCGGAGTTGATCAAAGCGCATGTTACGGGGGATTATACCGTCATGATCTGCGGGCCGGGCGCCATGAGCAGGCATCTTGACGGCGAACTGAAAAAGCTTGCGCTTCCCCGCCGCCGCATTCGCACGGAGGCCAACTGCACGGGCCCGCGCGACGTCGAAGCCAGGACGTATACGCTCACCGTTCACATCGGATTTGAGACGTATTCCGTCCCCGCGGACAGCCGCGAGACCGTTCTCACCGCTCTTGAACGCGCCGGGCTGAAAGTCCCGTCCAAGTGCCGCGGCGGCGTTTGCGGGTTCTGCCACAGTCGGCTTGTCGCCGGCAAATATTCCATTGCCGGCGAGGATGCGCGCCGCCTTGCCGATGAGAAATTTGGCTACATCCACCCGTGCTGCAGCTATCCGGATTCCGATTTGGAACTTGTCGTGCCGCCGCAGGCGTGACGCATAGAAAACTGTCTTTTTGAAGTTATAATAATTATAATAGGGAAATATTTCAGGTTGGCGTTTGTTGCGCCCTGCCGCAGACTGCGGCAGGGCGCAAAAATTTTTCATGGGAAAATATTGCCAAGGTGCCGTTCTGCATTTGACAGGTGGGCTTCAAATGTGTATAATGCCCATGTTGTTGATTAATCAACCAAGGAGCAGTCACGGTGGACGACGTATTTGAGCTGTTTACGATGACCATTCTCAAAATGAGCAAGCTGGTGCAGAAGATCAAGTCGCTTGAGATCCACAAATTCGATCTCAAGGCGGTGCACGTCATGTGCCTGTATCACCTGCGCATGCATCCGGACGGAATGACGGCGAGCGAACTATGTCGTCAGACGCTGGATGACAAGGCGGCGATCTCCCGCGCGATCGCGCAGCTGCGCGAGAGGGGATATGTCCTCGGCGACGCGGGGCGTCACAATGCGGTCGTGACCCTGACGGAAAAGGGAGAGCGGCTTGCGCAGTACGTTACGGAGCGCGCGGCGCAGGCCGTCGCGGCGGGCAGCGCGGACCTCACCGACGAGCAACGCACCCTCTTTTATAAGACGCTTCTGGAGATTTGCGGCAACCTTGAACACTATTATCGCGATCTGCTTCGTAATCAGGCAGATCCGCAGGAGGACGTATGATCAAAATTTTGGTAGATTCCGCATCCGATCTGGAACAGCAGGATGCGAGCGAGCTTGGCGTTACGGTATTGCCCCTTCAGATCCGCTTCGGGAGCGAAGAGTATCTGGACGGCGTGTCGCTCACGCACAGAGAATTCTTTGAAAAACTCATTGAGACGGACGAATTGCCGCAGACCAGCCAGATCAACGAATACCGCTTTGACGAGGTGTTTGCCTCTCTCACGGCGGACGGGAGCGAGGTCATCGCGATTACGCTTTCCTCCAAGCTTTCGGGCACGCACGCAAGCGCGGTGAAGGCGGCAAAGAAGTATGCGGGCAAAGTCATCGTCGTGGACAGCCTCAACGCCTGCATCGGCGAACGCATCCTGTTGGAGTACGCCGTGCGCCTGGTGGGCGAAGGAAAGCTCACCGCCGCGCAGATCGCAGCGGAACTGGAGGAAAAGAAGGGGAAGATTCAGCTGCTCGCCGTGCTGGATACCCTCAAGTACCTGCGCAAGGGCGGGCGCATTTCCTCCGTGACGGCGATCGCGGGCGAGATGCTCTCCATCAAGCCCGTCATCGCCGTCGTCAGGGGCGAAGTCAAGCTCGTCGGCAAGGCGATGGGCTCCAAAAAGGGTAACAACCTGCTCACGCAGCTCGTTCGTGACTGCGGCGGCATCGATTTTACGATGCCCTATGTCCTGGGTGATTCGGGGCTCTCCGATGCGTTCCTGCAAAAATATATCCACGACAGCGAGTTGCTCTGGAAGGGTTACACCGATCACGTTCCCTATCATATGATCGGCAGCACCATCGGCACGCACGTTGGCCCCGGCGCGATTGCCGTCGCCTTCTTTGCAAAGTAAGATGAAAGTGGGCATTCCCAGAGCAATGCTCTGGTATAAGAACGAAAAATTCTGGACGACCTTCTTCACGGAGATCGGCGTTGAGTACATCGTCAGTCCCGAGACGGACAGGGCGATTTTGACGCGCGGCGAGATGCTCTCCATTGACGAAACCTGCCTGCCGGTCAAACTGCTGTTGGGGCATGTGGACTGGCTCGTAGGAAAGTGCGATGTGATCTTCGTACCGCGCATGGCGTTCCGGCACAAGCTGCAGATGTGCACACGCTTCATGGCGCAGACCGACCTTGTCGCCAACACCTTCCGCGAGCGCGATATCAGGCTCCTCTTTTACAGTGTGGGGGAGGCTAAGCCGGACGCCGAGCAGGAGGCCGTCTACAAGATGGCAAAGTACCTCAAGGTCAAGAAGTCGGTCTACAAAAGCGCCTACCAGACGGCAAAGCAGGCGCAGATGTTCTACGAGCGCTTCCGCACCGAGCGTCAGAAGGAGAAGATCGAGGCGACCGAAAAGCTGAAAATATTGCTCGTCGCGCACGCCTACTGCGCCGGGGACGCCTATATCGGCAAGCCCGTCATCGAGATGATCAAGGCGCTGGGCTGTGAGCCCGTGATCGCCGAGTACGGCGACGAGCGCGAGTGTATCCGCGCGTCCTATACGGTGTCGGAAAATATGCCGTGGGCGTATAACCGCCATTTGGTCGGCGCAGTCGCACTGTATAAGGAGCATGTGGACGGCATCGTCATGCTCACCGCCTTCCCGTGCGGTACGGACAGCATGGTGAACGAGTATATCATCCGCACCTTCAAGGATACGCCCATTATCACGCTCACCGTGGACGCGCAGGACGGCTCTGCGGGCATCGAGACCCGCCTTGAGAGCTTTGTCGATATCATCGCGCTCAGAAAGGAGAGCGAACATGACGCATAAGGAGATCGTGGCGTGTTTCCCGCACATGGCGAACTACGCCTACGCCTTCAAATATATCTGCGAACAGGGGTTTGAAGTAAAATATCTCATCCCGCCGCCCATCACGCGGCGCACGCTGGAGTTGGGCAGCAGGACGAGTCCCGACTATGTCTGCTCGCCCTTCAAGTACTGCATGGGGTGCTATCTGGAGGCGCTGGAGCTGGTGGCAAACTGCCTCATGCAGATCTACGGCGGCTGCCGCCTCAACTATTACGGCGAGCTCAACGCGCGCATCCTGCGGGACATGGGCTATGAGTTCGAGTTCTTCGACATGGTGGCGGTCAACTGGCGCTCCCCCAATGATATCTACGAGCACTTCAAGATCATCAACCCCGATCTGAGCATGGTAAAAATTGCCAAGGCGGTGCCCGTTACCTTCAAGATCATCGAGGTGCTGGACGAGTTCGAGGACTTCATCCGTCACAACGTCGGGTTTGAAGTCAACGACGGCGATTTTGACGCGACCTATCACGAGTTCTTAAACAAGCTGGAGAACATTGCAGACGGCAAGGAACTCAAAGAACTCTCACAGGAGTACCGCAAAAAACTGCACGACATCCCGCTCAACAAGCCCGCAAAGACCATCAAAGTGGGCATGGTCGGGGACTACTACACCGTGCAGGAGCCCTTCTCCAACTACTTCATGGAAAAGGAGCTCGCCAAGTTCGGCATGGAAGTGTACCGCCAGATGAACTTCACCAACTCCATTATCCACAATCAGGGCAGGAAGAAGGAGAAGATTGCCAAGCGGTACGCAAAGTATGCGCTGGGCGCGACGGCGAACTCCACCATCGGCGAGGCGATCACGTTTGCCAGAGAGGGGTGTGCGGGCATCATTCAGGTCAAGTCCTTCGGCTGTATGCCGGAGATCGACGCCATGCCCATTCTGCAGAACGTCAGCAGGGACTACGGCGTGCCCATTCTGCACTTCAGTTTTGATTCGCAGACGAGCGAGACGGGCGTGCGGACGCGGTTGGAGGCGTTTTACGACATGGTCGAAGCAAGAAACGGGAGAAAAGCATGACAAAAGGATATTTAGGCATCGATATCGGTTCGATTTCCACCAAGGGCGTGGTCATCGATCAGGACAACAATATTCTCGCCAAGGAGTATCTCTGGACGGAGGGCGACCCGATGGGCGCGGTCAAGCGCCTGTTGAAAGCGCTTGAAGCGCAGCTCAAAGAGCGGGACGTGCAGATCGTCTCCGTCGGCACAACGGGCAGCGCAAGAAAGCTCATCGGCGTCATGACGGGCGCGAGCGTCGTCAAGAACGAGATCACGGCGCACGCCATCGGTACGACGACGGTGCATCCCGACGTCAGGACCATCTTTGAGATCGGCGGACAGGATTCCAAGATCGTCATCATCGAAAACGGGTTCGTCACCGACTATGCGATGAACACGCTGTGCGCGGCGGGGACGGGCTCCTTCCTCTCCAGCCAGGCGCACCGCCTCGGCGTCTCGGTGGAGGACTTCGGCGAGATTGCGCTCACCTCCAAAAAGTCCACCAATATCGCGGCGCGCTGCACGGTGTTCGCGGAAAGCGACCTCGTGCACAAGGCGCAGATCGGGCACAAGAAAGAGGACATCATCGCAGGGCTTTGCAAGGCGGTCGTCGCCAACTACCTGAACAATATCGGCAAGGGCAAGAAGATTATGCCGCCCATCGTCTTTCAGGGCGGCGTGAGCAAGAACGTCGGCGTCAAAAAGGCGTTCGAGGACGCCGTCGGACATGAAGTCATCGTGGACGAGAACGGGCACCTGATGGGTGCATTCGGCGTCGCGGTGCTGGCAAGGCGCAGCGGCAGGGAGAAACCGTTCTCCTTTGATACCGCCGATATTGAGTTCCGCACGCGCGGCTTTGAATGCGGCAAGTGCGCAAACCACTGCGAGATCATCTGCGTTTACCGCGAAGACGAGCTCATCGACGCATGGGGCAACAAATGCGAAAACGGCGCCGTGCGTACAGCGCGCTGACCGAAAACAGACCGCTACGGCGGTCCTTTTTTATGCAATATATTTGAGACAGGTCACTGAAAATCGGGCGGTAAATTTCCGCCGCGTCTTGAAATCGCGGCGCTGATATGGTACAATGAATGTATCAGGGAGGAATGTCATGTACGCATTTCAGAGCCGATGGAAACTCGAAGGCAACAAACTGTACTATTACGGACTGCGCAACCGCGGCGTCATGTTCCGCAACACCGTAAGGCTCTCCAAAAAGCAGCGCGCGATCGTCGCCGCGCTTCCAAAGGAGCTGACGGAAGAGGAAAAATCGGCGCTCGGCGGTCTGCTCGGGACGCAGGTCGTGCCGCAGTCGGAAGTGCGGAAAATTCCGAAAAAGCTGTCGGAGGCGCGCTTCTGCACGTCCTGCTGCGCTAACGACTTCATTCTCCCCGGGTTGGAATTTGACGACGCGGGGCGCTGTCCCATGTGTCAGACGGAGGAGGAGACAAAGGGGTTAAAGAGCGTTCTGCCCCTCATCGACGAGATCCCGCGCTCCAAAAAATCGCGCTTTGACGCCGCGCTCTTCTATACGGGCGGCAAGGATTCGACCTATTTGCTCTACTACCTCTCCAAGGTCAAGGGGCTGCGCGTCCTTGCGCTCACATGGGAGATCCCGTTCATCTCCGAGAGCGCCAGGGCGAGCATCGAGGGCGCAAAGCGGGCGTTTGACCGGGTGGAGTTCAACACCCGCTCCGTCAGCCGCGCCGACTTAAAGCGCGTCTATCACAAACTCTATGAACTGGCGGGCAATACCTGCGCCTGTCCGTCGCTCGCATACCTGCTCTTCTATCCCGAGCTGGTGGAAAACCGCGTCCCGTACTTTATGGCGGGCAACGAGCCGGTGCAGATGCTCGGGCTCTACTATAACCATATCGCCCCGAAGATCGCCTATTCCTTTGCCAACAATCGCCTGTTGACCGCGCTGTATAACGTCGGGCGGCTTCTGACGCTGCATCCGCCTCTGCGACAGGGGCAGATCCAGGCGCTCATGACCATGAAGCAGCTCGCCTATGGGGACAATCTTATCAAAAAATACAGCGGCTATCAGGGTGAGCCGGTGCACAGCGTCGTGGAGGCGATTCACGCCGTGCCCGAACTGCTGCCGCCCCTCAGGCGGGCGATCCGGCGTTCATCCTTCACGGGTCATGTTCCCGCGTTTGTGCATCTGGATATGGATGCGATCAGCGGCGGGACGTACGACTGGAACCGCGTCAAGGACATTCTGGTGCGCGAATGCGGTTGGGTCGCGCCCGACGAGAGCAAGAAGGCGCTGCACACGAGCTGCTCCATCGAGCGCTGCAAAGATCACACCCAGTTCGTGCGCTACTATCGCTGCGAGAGCAAGATGATCCCGTTCAGCGCGCTGGAGATCTCCCTCTCGAGCAAACGCTGCGGCCGTCCGCGCGAGGAGGTCGTCTACGAAATGGAGCATTGCCTCGGCTTTTCGCTGGAAGAGCTGCCAGAGTGCGCCCTGATGCGCGCCGAAGCGGGAGCAGGCGATGATTGACGTCTACTGCTTTTCGGGCGCGGGACACAGCGCCGAGGTCGCCGCGTACTGTGCCGAGCGGCTGGGCGGGCGCGTCATTCCCATCGGCGCGGACACGGTGTGCCGGGATGAACGGGCGCTCATCGTCTTTCCCGTCTACTGCGAAAACCTTCCGCCTCCTGTGGTCGACTTTTTGCGCCGCGCCGAAGCCGGATGCGCTGCGTTCATTGCAACGTACGGCGGCATGTCCTACGGGCACGTGCTGTATGACGCGCAGCAACTCTTCCCCGGCAGCGTGACCGCCGGGGCATACGTCCCGACCGAACATTCCCTCGCGCGCGACGGCTACCGCTTTGACGGCGCGCCGCTTGCGCCCGTGCTTGCCAAACTTTCCGAGGGCGGTACGGAGATCATGCTCCCCAAGACGCAAAAGCATATTCTTTCCGACTTTGCGCCCGCATGGCGCAGCCGTATCGGCGCAAGACTGGTGCGCGGCGGGAACTGTGTGGGGTGCAACGCCTGCGGGGCGACGTGTCCCATGGGCGCGATGCGGCAGGGACGGGCAAACAGCGCCTGCATCCGCTGCTTAAAATGCGTGCGCGTCTGTCCAAGACACGCGCTCTGCGTGCATCTTTCGCCCGTCCTTGGTCATTACCTTCGCCGCCGCAGATGCAACGATACGATCGTGTATTGTTAGCAAAGATCGCGGCAGACGCAGTCAAAGGGCGTCTGGAGGGTGCGATCACTCAAAAAATGCGGAAAAGTTGCGTCAAATTCTTGAAACACGGGTACAGTTGTGATACAATAATTATATAATATTGTATAAAAAACTTGTCCTTTTTTCTGAAATGTGATATACTGGGCGTCGCCCAAAGAGAAAGAGCCGTTCTCGGTTTCGGAGGAACACCAATGTCAAACAACCAGCGCAGCAGGGAAAAAAGCGCCACGGCAGGCAACCGCCTCATCGGAGGATTGGTGGCGCTCGGTCTTGTGCTGCTCCTTGTGACGACGGTCATCGTGATGTGCGTTGCAATGTCCAGCAAGTTCCGCATCAGCCATGTGGAGCAGATCGCCGTCGGCGACAGCCGTGAGCGCGTGATCGAGGTGCTCGGCGAGCCGTACGCACGCTCGGAAAACACGTTCGAATATTACAGTGAAAATTATCTCCGCTTGTTGCAGCAGCAGGCAGGACAGGAAGATCAGGATCCGCAGGGGGAATTGACGACGGCGCGCATGCCCGGCGTCGCCGAGACGCTCGGCGCGTCCTCCAAGGTGTCCGTCGACCCCTCGCAGCCGGAGCAGGCGCTGGGCGAGGAAGTCTATCAGTACATAGCTGTCACATTCGATGAGGACGGCGTTGTCAGCGTCTTTCTCGATGCCAACCGCTCGGAGCTGACCAAAGAGGAGGGCAAAGAGGTCAGAGGTGGGCTCATTCTCAGCGATGCGCTCTATGCCCATACCGCGTGCGAAGTTTCTTACCGCGCCGAATATACGGATGGCAGCTATTATATGGGCATCACCACGGTGACGCCGAGCGCCTATGGCAGCACGACAGTCTGGTGGGATGAGCCGTACGGCGGTCGATGCAGTTGTCCCGTGACGGCGTCGGTCAATCCGGAATTTCCCTCCGGCAACGGCTGGTACCTTGTGCCGGATACGCAGGTGCTGTACATCTTTGCGGACGGTGCATCCGGGTATCCCAAAGATGTTTCCACAGTCACGTTCCAGGGCGGCGTGACCTCGATTGAGGACGATTTCTTCTCCGATTGGGGATCCCTTCGCCACATCACGCTGGGCAGCGGCATCAAAGTGCTGCAAGCCGGCATGTTGAAGGGCTGTTCGTCCCTGCAAGCGATCAACCTCGGCAACGGGGTGGAAGTCGTGGAGGCGGGCACATTTGCGGACTGTCCCGCGCTCTCGAGTATCACCATCGGTACGGGCATGACGACGGTCACAGCGGACGCGTTCTCCGGCTGCGCAACGCTACGCAGCATCACGATCGGACAAAACGTGACGACGATTGAGGCGGGGGCGTTTGCAGGCTGCGATCAGCTGACGAGCGTCACATTCCGCGCGGCGGACGGCTGGATGGCGAACGGAGAGGCGCTCGACGTCTCCGATCCCGCCGTCAATGCAGCCAATTTGTTGGGCGCCTACGGCGCATACGCCTGGACGCGCATCGTGACGGAATAAGGGGCGCCGCCCGCGCAGGTCTGCGCGGGCGGCGCTGTTTTGTTTCAGAAATGGCGCAGGTCAAAATAAGCGGGGATTCGTATAATCTCTGCGCAAAGCATCCAAAATAGGGGTATGAGAAAGATCCGTCCCAATCCATTGAACAAGACGCGGGAGGAGCGTGAGACCTGCTTCCCGCAGGCGGGCAGGGAGGAGGTCCGCCCGTGACAGGCCGTTCGCGCGAAAATTTCAACAAAAACTACATTGCCTATGTGCACACCTTTGACCCGCCCACACAGCACGTCAAGACCTGCATCAGGGCCTTCTTTGTCGGCGGGCTCATCTGCTGCGTCGGACAGTTTTTCCGCTCCATGCTCGAACTTGCCGGGCTGACGGGGGACATTCTCTCAGGGACGGTCTCCGCGATGCTCATCTTTTTGGGCGTGCTGTTGACGGGACTTGGCGTCTATGACCGCATCGGAAAGAACGCGGGGGCGGGGAGCATCGTGCCCATTACGGGCTTTGCCAACTCCGTCGCATCCCCCGCTGTGGAATTCAAGACGGAGGGCTATGTCTACGGTACGGCGGCAAAGATGTTCATTGTTGCGGGGCCCATCATCGTGTACGGCGTCCTGGCGGGTGCGGCGGTCGGGCTCGTGTACTGGCTGATCGCGCTCTAAAATACTTGCCTTTTCAAAAAGTTTGTGCTATACTATTGAAAATTCATCAAAACGGAGGAAACGGCTATGGCTAAGATCACGGAAAATACGCTGATTGCCGAGTGTCTTGAAATCAACCCCAACGCGGTGGAGATTCTGCAGGGTGCGGGCATGCATTGCTTCGGCTGTGCAATGGCGCACGGCGAGACCATCGCGGAGGCAGTTGCCGTTCACGGGGAAGACCTCGAACAGCTGCTTGCCAAGCTCAACGAAGGCATCAACTGATTTTTGCTCCTTATGGAGTCATGACAAAACTTCCGCACATTTCGAATGTGCGGAAGTTTTGCTATATATAAGGCGCAGCGTAACGCACATGCCTGAACGCTGTGCGTCCCAATCATGCCGTAAAAATTGTTTGAAGCGCTTTTCCGAACGTCTGTTCTTTTTTCTTAACTTTCCTGTTTAAGCGGCTACCCAGTGCGGTATAATTAGAGTGCAAGAAGATTTCTTGCCTTTGATCTGCTTATAACTACCCAAGGAGGGCATGGATATGGACGCAAATAAATTCACACAAAAATCATTGCAGGCGATCCAGAGCGCGCAGAGCCTTGCCGCCGAATACGGCAATCCCGAGCTGACGGCGCTGCATCTCGCCTGCGCCCTGCTCGATCGTGAAGGGCTCAATTACCGCATCGTCGGGCGTGCGGGCGCGGATGCGGACGGGCTTGCCTCCGCCGTCAAGGACGCCGTGGAGCGGCTCCCGAGGACTTCGGGCGGCTCTCAGCCGTACGCGACGAGTGCCGTCAACCGCATTCTTACCGAGGCGGAGAAGCTCGCCTCCGGCATGAAGGACGACTATATCTCCGTCGAGCACCTCTTTTTGTGCCTGTTTGACAACGACGAGCGGGGCTTAAAGGACATTTTCTCCCGCTTCGGTCTGACCAAGAACAAGTTTTTGGAAGGCATGAAGCAGGTGCGCGGCAATCAGAACGTGACCAGCGACAATCCCGAGGACACCTACGAGGCGCTGGACAAGTACGGCACGGACCTTACAAAGCGGGCGCGCGAGCACAAGCTCGAGCCCGTCATCGGGCGAGATGAGGAGATCCGCAACGTCATCCGCATTCTGTCGCGCAAGACCAAGAACAACCCCGTGCTCATCGGCGAGCCGGGCGTCTGCAAGACGGCGATCGCCGAGGGACTGGCACAGCGGATCG
>DXBS01000055.1 GCA_019116405.1 Candidatus Gallimonas intestinigallinarum
CGGGCACGCCGCTCTGCGGCTGACAGCACGTCTCGTGCGGGTAGCCCCCGCCATCGGTCAAGAAATTGCCTTGCATATGGCAATTTCTTAAGTTCGGGCATGCGCCGAAGCCGCACCGCGGCTGTCGGCATAACGCACGTCCTTACCCCTCTCTTGACGCGAACCCCTAGGGGCTTACCATTATAGTTCGCGTAAATTCACACCCACCCCCATGCTGCGTCAGCAGCATATAGGGGCATACTGCGGAGGGAAACCCTCCTTGTATCTGTGATTGTGATTCCCCTCATCACCGCCTGCGGCGGAGCTGTCTCGCACAAGTAGACCTTGTGCTTCGGTCAGCGATTTTCGTTGCAAATACAAAATCGCTAAGCTCATGTGTGCGCAGAAGCCGCACCGCGGCTGTCTGCATAACGCACACATTCGCCCCGGGGGAGAAGCCAGACCCTTCCGCCCCTTCGGGACACCGTCTTGGCGGCGCCAAGGGAAAGCACCGCCTGCGGGCAATAAATCGCCGCTGAAAAAGGCGATTTCTAAGTTCGGCGTGCGCGCACAGCACACCGTTCTGGTGCGCATGATGCACGCCTCACCCTAAAACTTCGTTTCAGGGTAGGCTTTCACTTTTGCTATCAATTACGGGAAAAGGCTTCACTTGTTATGCCTTTTCCGCCCCAAGTTGCGCGGGAGCGCTTTGGGGAAAGAGTGAATGCGCAGGGGCTAAAATGTAAGCCCTTAAAAGCCCTGCGCAGAGAGAAAACGAGCCGCAGTCTTGTCGCGGCGGCGTTTTTTCTAAATCTCACGGCGAAGATTTTTGCCTTTGCAAAAAGATTCGCGTGAACTTTTTTATTGTATTGTATCTCCCCCCAGCCGGGCTTCGACTTCGGAGAGTTTGACCGAGACGATCTTGCTCACGCCCTTTTCCTCCATCGTCACGCCGAACAGAACGTCCGCCTGGTTCATCGTCGGCTTGCGGTGCGTGATGACAATAAATTGCGTGTCCTTGGAGAACTTTTTGAGATATTTGGCAAAGCGGTCGACGTTCGCCTAGTCCAGCGCCGCTTCGATCTCATCGAGAATACAAAACGGCATGGGGCGGGACTTTAAGATCGCGAACAGGATGGCGATCGCCGTGAACGCGCGCTCGCCACCCGACAGAAGCGAGATCTTCGTCAGCTTCTTCCCGGGCGGGCAGGCGACGATCTCAATGCCCGCATTGAGCGGGTCGTCGCAGTCGGTGTAGTCGAGCTGCATTTCCGCCTTGCCGCCGCCGAATAGTTCGCGGAAGATCTGCGTGAAGTTGGCGTTGATCTCGTTGAAGCCCGCGTCAAACTTGCGCTGCATCTCCCCTTTGAGTTCCTCCAGCACGCCCGTCAAATCGGAAATGCCCTTATCCAGATCCTCTTTCTGCGTCTGCATCTCGCTGTAGCGGGCGAGCAGGTTGTCGTAGTCCTCCTCGGCATTCTGGTTGATCGCGCCCAGCGCACCGATGCGGTGTTTTAAGCTGTTGATGCGCGCGGACGCCTGCGTGATATCGTAGTGCTCGTCGCGAAGTGCAAGCGCGCTCTCGTAGGTGAGCCCGTACGCCTCGTCGATGCGCTGCTTCATGTTCTCCAGAGACGCCTCCGCCTTGGAGATCTCCAGCTCGCATTCGTGCTTTTGCTCGGACAGCGTCATCTGCCGCGCAAGCAGGGAGCGCTTCTCCTCGGAAAGGCGCGTCTGCGCGTCGCTGACCGTCTTTTTCTCCTGCTCGATCCCCGCAAGCCGCTCGCGCAACGACGAGACGGCACGCTGTTCCTCCTCGGTGAGCGCCGCCTTCTCCTCCTCGCGCTTGAGCTGTTCGATGCGCTGTTCCGTCTCGGTGACGGCGGCGCGCGTCTCGTCCACCTTGCGCATGAGCGCCGCTTTTTCCTCGCGCATGCGCTGCACATTCGCCTCATCCGCCGCCTGCGCGGAGGCAATGGACGCGCTTTCAACGCGCAGAGCGTTGAGCTTTTGCAGAAGTTCATCGCGCTCGGCTTTGAGCTTGTCCCCCTCCGCCTGCCGCGACGCAGCCTCTGCCGCCGCCTCCGAGCGGATCTTGTTGAGCAGTTCTTCGCTCTCCTCGGAGGAGAGCACCTCGCTCTTTAAGTTATCCGCCGTACGGCCGAGCGTCTCGAGCAGCGCTTCGTAGTCCGCGACGTCATGCTGCGCGTCGGCAAGCAGACCTTCGAGCGTCGCCGCGCGCTGAGAGAGCGCCGCATAGGACGCAGCCTCCTCCTGCACCTTGAGGCGGAACTGCTCGCACGCCGCCTGCTTTTCGGAGAGTGCCTGTTCACAGGCTTCCAGTTCCTGCTTGAGGCGCGCCATCTGCTTCTTTCTGGCGGCGATTCCCTCCTCGCACTCCTTGATGCGGCGCTCGCCCGCGAGCAGGTTTCCGCTCTCGCGGCGGCGGGAGCCGCCCGTCATCGCGCCCGACGAGGCGATCGTGTCGCCGTCCAGCGTGACGATCTTGAAGGCGCGCGGGAACTTGCGAGAGATGTGCGTCGCGTTGGCAATGGTATCGCAGATGAGCGTGTTGTCGAGCAGATACCCGACAATATTCTCATAGTAGGGATCGTATGTAACCAGTTCGCTCGCGAGCCCGACGGCGCCCTCCTCACGCAGAGCGGCGCGGATGTCCCTGCCGTTGCCGCGCGGGCGCATGGTATCCACGGGCAAAAAGGTGACGATGCCGCCGCCCGTGCGCTTTAAGTATTCGATGAGATAGCGCGCGTCCTCCTGCGTCGCCGTGACGAGGTTCTGCATCGCGCCGCCGATCGCCGTCTCGATGGCGACCTCGTATGTCTTCTCCGTGCGGACGATATCCGCGATCGCGCCCTTTAGCCTCTTGCCGATCTCGGGCTGCGACTTGGCGGTGAGCTGCAGTTTGCGCACCGAATCGCGGTAGCCGTCAAAGCGGTTCTTGAGATTGACATACATCTCCAGATTGTTGGTGAGATTGAGGATGGAGGTGTTGCAGTCGGCGATCTGCGCCGTGAGGTCGCGCCGCTGCGCCTCTGCCTCGGCAAGCTCTGCCTGCAGCGCCGCCTCTTTTTGCGGCTTTTCGTCGAGGAACTGCTCGCAGGCGGTCTTCTCCGACGCGCACTCCGCCGCCTGGCGGACGTACTCGCTGCGGCGCGCATTCGCCTTTTCGAGCGCCGCCCTGACCTCTGCAATGCGCTCGTCCACCGCGTCGCGGCGGGCGGAAAGACTCCCGACGTTCGCACGGACGTCGGCGAGGTTTTCCACCGAAGAGAGCTCGCTCGCGCGCTTTTCGTCCGAGATGCGCTCGAACGCGGCGACCTTTTCGGAGACCTCGGCAAGCTTTGCCTCCAGCCCCGTGCATTCCTTGGCGATCGCCTTGGCGCGCTTTTCGTTTTCTGCCGATTTTGCGGCGCCGCTTCTCTCCAGCTGCTCGATCTCGCGCGTGCGGCGCATGGAGTACTCGATGTCGTCCGTCGCCGTCTGAAGCTGACGGCGGTAAGACCGGATGCGCTCGCCCAAGACCTTCGCCTCGCCCGTCTTGTGCTCGATGCCCACTTCAAAGGCGCGCAGTTTTTCGTTGACGGCGCGAAGGTCCGCGTCCGCCTGCGCAATCTGCTCTCGGGCAGACTGCTCCTCCTTGTCCAGCTCCGTCAGGCGGGTCTCCACCTGCCCGAGCTCTCTGCCGGCGCGCTCGATCTTCTCGCGCTGCCTGCCCGTCTCATAGGCAAAGTTATCAAAGCGGACGAGGTAGGAATTGACCTCCTCGTGCTTTAACTCCTCGGTATAGGCGCGGTACTTTTTCGCCGTCTCCGCCTGTTTTTCGAGGGGGCGCAGCTGATTTTCCGCCTCGTCCATGCGCTGGACGAACACGGTCAGGTTGTCCCTGGCGCTCTCCAGCTTGCGCTCGATCTCCGCCTTTTGCGACTTGAACTTCATGACGCCCGTCGCTTCCTCGAAGATGGCGCGGCGATCCTCGGGCTTGGCATTCATGATCTGCTCGACCTTGCCCTGCCCGATGATGGAGTACCCCTCCTTGCCGATGCCCACGCCGTGCAGAAGCGCGACGATATCCTTGAGGCGGCAGGGCTGCTTGTTGAGCAGATATTCGCTGTCGCCCGAGCGATACAGCCGGCGCGTCATGGCGACCTCGTCGTACTCGATGTCGAACATGCGGTTTGTATTGTCAAAGACGAGCGTGACTTCACAATAGGAGAGCTGGCGGCGCGTCTGCGTGCCGCCGAAGATGACGTCCTGCATGGAGGAGCCGCGCAGCGTCTTTGCCGACTGCTCGCCCAGCACCCAGCGCACGGCGTCCGCGACGTTGCTCTTGCCGCAGCCGTTTGGTCCGACGATACAGGTGACGCCGTCCTCAAATTTGATGGAGGTCTTGTCCGCAAAAGACTTGAACCCCAGAAGTTGGATTTCCTTAAAATTCATTGCTCCGATAGTTTCCCGAATAAGCATCTTGCCGCCGCCCGTTCGGCGAGTTTTTTGGTGGGCGCGCACGCTGTGGCGCTCTCGCCCAGAGCGCTGACCGTACAGACGACGCCCCCATCCGCATCCCGCGAGGAATACACGGGCAGCGCCTTGCTGCGCGCCTGGACATATTCCTGCAGGAGCGCGCGGAAGTTGCCCGCCTCCTGCGGCAGCAGGGTGCGGGAGAGAAATGCCTCCGCAGCCGCATAGCCGCCGTCCAGATAGATGCCGCCGACGACTGCCTCATAGAGGTTTGCCGCCGTCTTGCCGTGCACGAGCACGTCGCCCGTGTAGCGCAGATAGTCGATGAGCCCCAGCGCCTCGCACGCCGCTTCCAGCGCCCCGCGCGAGACGTAATTTTGCCGCTTTGCCGTGAGCGCCCCTTCTCTGCCCCCGTCGGTTCGGTACAAAAGGTCGGTGACGTACAGCTGTACGACCGCGTCCCCTAAAAATTCCAGGCGCTCGTTGCTCTCCTCGCCGCCTGCGTTTGCGGCGGAGGAATGACAGAAGCACCGCGCAAGCAGCGCCTTGTCCGAAAAGGTATAGCCGATCGCCGCCTCTGCGGCGGACAAATCAGGCATTTTCGCTCTGTGCGGAGGTCTCGGCGAGCAGGTCCTCCATCATGCCGATCAGCCCGCCCTTACAGGCGTCGATCGCCTGATAAATAGAGGGCTTGATGCTCTTTGCCTTGGAGGAGCCGTGCGACTTGACGACCACCTTCTTGAGTCCCAAAAACACCGAGCCGCCGAAGCGGGAATAGTCCAGCGCATTGGAAAGCCCCGAAATGGGCTTTTTGGCGACGAGGTAGCTGAGCTTTCTGCCGAAGGAAGCCGTAAACTCCTTTTTGAGCATCTCGGCAACCGTCTTGCCGCAGCCCTCGATCGCCTTCAAGGCAATGTTTCCCGAGAAGCCGTCCGCCACGGCGACGTCGACGTCCCCGTACATGATGTCCCGTCCTTCGATATTGCCGACAAAGTTGATACCCTGCATATTTTTGAGCAGCTGGTGCGCCTCCTGGTGCAGCGGATCGCCCTTGTGCTCCTCCGTGCCGTTTGTGAGCAGCCCGACGCGGGGATTTTCCACGCCGTACGCGGCGCGCGCATAGGCGGACGCCATCAGCCCGAACTGCGCGAGGTACTGGGGCTTGCACTCCGCATTCGCGCCGCAGTCACAAAGCAGCGTCATTTTGCCGCGCACGTTGGGGATGCCGGGGCAGAGCGCGGGGCGCATGACGCCCTTGATGCGCCCGATGAACATGATGCCGCCCGTGAGGACCGCGCCCGTAGAGCCCGCGGAGACAAACCCGCCCGCGGAGATATCGTTCTTCAGAATGTTCAGCCCGACGACGAGGGAACTGTCCCGCTTGGAGCGGACGGCATGCGTGGGCACGTCGTCGTTGGTGATGACCTGTGTGCAGCCGACGATCTCGACGCGGGAGGCGTCGTACATGTATTTGTCCAGTTCATGCTTGATGAGGGCTTCGTCGCCCGTTAAAATGACCTTGAAATCGGAGCGGTCGGCAAGCGACTCCACCGCGCCCTTGACGATCTCGACGGGTGCGTGATCCCCGCCCATGGCGTCCACAATGATCTTGAGCATTGTTAATTCTCCTAATTCAATATTCACAGATTTCTTTTCGAACTGACGAAAAGACATCTCGTGAGGTTCAGAAAAACCCGCGGACGCGGCGTTTTGCGCCTGACCGCCTGTTTTTCTCGCGGCGCGCAGTCGCAACAAAATAGCGCGCGCCGCTTCACTTTTCCGCAAAAGCGCTTCCGCGCAAATTGGGACGCGCTGGCGCAAAAGCGTGGTTTTGCTTGCGCAGTAATTTATAGCAAAAGACGGAACGCTTTTCCTGCCTCTCCTGCAACTATAAAGAGAAGAAACAACAGCACCTCGTAAAAATATTTTCGAAGAAAAGATTTTTGCGAAGAGGAGCGGCAGGCATTCGGGCAAAGTATT